>NZ_JAUNPC010000089.1 GCF_030536915.1 Paracoccus sp. (in: a-proteobacteria) | reverse complement strand
AGGCAGTCTGCGTCGAGATCTCGCGGTCCGCCGCAAGCTCGATCCCCGGAACGGGAATGGCTTCGTCGTGCAGCCGCCGGGTGCCCTTGGCGAAGAACGGCACCGAGTCCAGAAACGCCCGGAATCCATCGATATCCTGAACCGTGGCGAAGCGGTCCCATTCCTGCCCCTGCGCCACGCCCATCTGCTCCTGCCACCCGGCCATCTGCGCCTTGGTCATCAGCCCGCCGTGGTTGTCCTTGTGCCCCGCGATGGGCGTCCCCCAGCCCTTGACGGTATAGGCGAGGAAACAGGTCGGCCGGTCGTGGTCGATGGACGCGAAGACCTCGGCCATCGTGTCCACACAGTTGCCGCCCAGGTTCTCCATCAGCGCGGCGAGTTCCGCGTCGTCCCGCCGCCCGATCAGCGCGCTGACATCCCCCTGGTCGCCCAGGTCGTCCATCAGCCGCGCCCGCCAGACCGCGCCGCCCTGATAGGTCAGCGCCGAATAAAGCTGGTTCGGGCAGGCGTCGATCCAGGCCCGCAGCGCCTCGCCCCCCGGCTCGGCGAAGGCCGCGCGTTGCAACGCGCCGTATTTCACCCGCACCACGTCCCAGCCGAAGGCGCCGAAGATCGCCTCGATCCGGCTCCACAGCCCTTCGCGCACCACGCCGTCCAGGGACTGGCGGTTGTAGTCGATCACCCACCAGCAGTTGCGCAACTCGTGCTTCCAGCCTTCCTGCAGGCATTCGTAGATATTGCCCTCGTCCAGTTCCGCGTCGCCCATCAGCGCGATCATCCGGCCCATGGGCTGGTCGCCCGCCCAGGGCTTGGCGGCGACGTAATCCTGGATCAGCGAGGCGAAGGCCGTGACCGCCACCCCGAGGCCGACCGAGCCGGTCGAGAAATCCACGTCGTCCACATCCTTGGTCCGCGAGGGATAGGATTGCACCCCGCCATAGCCGCGAAAGTTCTCCATCCGCGTGCGGTCGAGGTTGCCCATCAGGTATTGCATCGCGTGGAAGATGGGCGAGGCATGGGGCTTGACCGCCACCCGGTCCTGCGGGCGCAGCGCGGTGAAATAAAGCGCCGTCAGGATCGACACCATCGAGGCGGATGACGCCTGGTGTCCGCCCACCTTGATCCCGTCCGCCTTGGGCCGGATGTGGTTGGCATTGTGGATCATCCAGTGGGACAGCCACAACAGGCGCTGCTCGACGGTCTTCAGATGGGGGTTGGTCATGGTTCGCCTCCGCTTTGGCGCAGCATAGCGCGGGTGGGAGAGGGGAACCTTGCGATTTCAGTCATCGTGCGGTCGGATGCGAGCGGAAAGGCGCGGCAAGGGATGGTTTTCGAGTGACATCCGTCCAACTTGATTCATTCGAGATCAGAATCCTCCGCCTGCTGCGGGAAAACGGGCGCATGCCGGTGCAGGACATCAGCGAGCGCGTGGGCCTAAGCCCCACCCCGGTCGCGCGCCGCATCCGGGCGCTGGAAAGCCGCGGCGTCATCACCGGCTACACCGCGCTGATCGACGAGGCGGCGCTTGGCTACGGAATCACGGTCTTCGTGTCGGTGCAGCTTGACCGGCAGATCGACCGGGCGCTGGAACAGTTCGAATCCGCCATCCGCAGCTTCCCCGAGGTCGTGGACTGCTGGCTGATGACCGGCAGCCGCGACTATCTGCTGCGGATCGTGACCGAAAGCCTTGCCACCTATGAAACCTTCCTGACCGCCCGGCTGACCCGGGTGCCGGGCGTCTCGAACATCGAAAGCTCGATCCCGATCCGGCGGGTGAAATCGGGGATCGCGCGGACGCCCTGATCCTGCCGTCCCCGCCGGCGGCAGAGGCGCTGCGAGGAAGCCTCGCCCTTGCACCTGCGGCGCCTCGATGCAGGGGGCGCCCCGACGGGCGCCATCAGGACAACATTCCTCTGTTCCGAAACAGCACCTCGCACCAGCGGCCATTCGGCAGGGGACCTGCTTTCGTCACTCCGGCGAATAGCTGAAGGTCATGGTGGGGGTGGCGGATGTCTCGACCCAGACGCTTTTCGTCACCGAATAGGCCGCCAGCCCCTCGCGCCCCGAGGATCGTCCGTAGCCGCTTTTGCGGAAGCCCCCGAAGGGCGACATCACGTTGATGGTCTTGTAGGAATTGATCCAGAACGTCCCGGCCCGCACCTTGGCCGCGACCCGGTGTGCGCGGCCGACATCCCGCGTCCAGACCGCGCCCGCGAGACCGTAGGGGGTGGCGTTGGCCAGCGCGACCGCATCGTCCTCGTCCCCGAAGGGGAGGACGCCGACGACGGGGCCGAAGACTTCCTCGGTGGCGATCTCCATGTCGGGGCGCAGGCCGTCGATGACGGTGGGGGCGTAGAAATAGCCGCGCGGGAAGGCGTCCGGCCGGCCGCCGCCCGTCACGATCCGCCCGCCCTCGTCCACGGCGCGGCGGACCATGGCCTGCACCTTCTCGAACTGGCGCAGGTTGTTGATCGGCCCCATCAGGGCCCTGCGGTCCAAGGGCATCCCGACAGGGATGCGGGCGGTCGCCTCGGCATAGCGGCGGACGAACTCGGCATGGATGCTGCGCTGGACAAGCAGGCGCGAGCCCGCGACGCAGCTTTGCCCCGCGGCGCCGAAGATCGCCGCCTGCGCGCCCACGATCGCCCGGTCCAGATCGGCGTCGTCGAAGATGATGTTGGCCGACTTGCCGCCCAGTTCCAGGATGCAGGGCACGATGTTGCGGGCCGCCGTCTCGGCGATCTTCGCCCCGGCCTGCGCCGAGCCCACGAAGACCACCAGCCGGGTTTCGGGATGGCTGATCGCCTGCTGGCCCGCCGTCGGCCCCGCGCCCGCGATCACGTTCACCAGCCCGCGCGGCGCGCCCGCCCGCTCGCACAGCACGCCGATCACCAGCGAGCTGTACGGCGTCAGTTCCGAGGGCTTCAGCAGCACGGCGTTGCCCGCGCAGATCGCCGGGGCGACCTGCCAGCCCGCGGTGTTCAGCGGCGCGTTCCAGGGCGTGATCTGCACGACCACGCCGTAAGGCTCGGGGCGGGTATAGTTCAGGTGCGTGGTCGGGACCGGGATCACCTCGCCATGCAGCTTGTCGCACCAGCCGGCGTAATATTCGAACTGCTCGGCCACGCGCAGCGCCTCGCCCGCCGTGTCGCGGATCAGCCGCCCGGCGGACAGGGCCTCAAGCTCGGCCAGCGCCTCGGCGTTCTCGCGCAGAAGCTGGCCGATGCGGTACATGACGCGGCCGCGTTCGGTCGCGGTCCTGGCCCACCACTCGGTTTGCGCGCGCAGGGCCGCGTCAGTGGCGGCATCGATCACGGCGGCTCCGGCATCGGCATAGGTTTCCGTCCGCTCGCCCGTGGCCGGATCGTGCAGGTCGATCGGCGCGCCGTCGCCCGCCATCGCCTCGCCGCCGACAAGGCTTGCGATCCGGTCGAAGCCGCAAAGCTGCCGCATCAGTTCGGCGATGCGCGCGGCGGTGCCGGATGTCGGATGGGTGGTCATGTCAGCGCGTCTCCTGCGGGCGATGGACAAGGGCCGGATCGCCAAGCCTCGTGAAATCGTCTTCGTCGGCGATGCCGGACATGTCCTCGGCCCAGAGCGTCCGTGCCAGCCGGGCAAGCGGCAGGTCGGCCCCGACCTCCTCCGCCAGCCCCAGCGCCAGCCCGACGTCCTTGCGCATCAGTCCGGCGGAGAAGCCGCTGGAAAAAGTGCCGCTGAGGACCCAGTTGGGGAAATGCACTTCCGACAGCATGCTGCGCCCCGAGGCGGCGTTGACGACGCGCAGCGCGTCGGCCGCACCGACGCCCGCGGCCTCGGCCAGCCGCAGCCCCTCGGCGGTCGTCAGTATGTGGCAGGCGACAAGCATGTTGTTGACCAGCTTGGCCACGTTCCCGGCGCCGCTGCCGCCGACATGCAGGATCTTCGTGCCCATCGCCTCGAAATGCGGCATCGCCTCGGCGACATGGCGTTCCTCGCCGCCCACCATGAAGGACAACTGCCCGCTGGCCGAACCCGAGGGGCCGCCGCTGACCGGCGCGTCCAGGAACCCGTGGCCGCGCGGGGCCAGCGCAGCCGCCAGATCGCGGCTGACCTGCGGTTCCGAGGTCGAGGTGTCGATGATGACCCTGGGCGGCATCTCCTCCTCCAGCAGCCCCGAGGCGTCGATGGTGCTGCGGACGGCCTGCGCGGCAGGCAGCGAGAAGACCACGACATTGGCGGCGCGGAACACGTCTGCAGGCGAATTCGCGATGGCCAGACCGGATTCGGCCGCCTTGGCGCGGCGTTCCGGGGAAAGGTCGAAGCCGATGACATCGAAGCCCTTGGCCGAAAGCGTCACCGCCATGGGCAGGCCCATGGCCCCAAGGCCGATCATCCCCGTGCGGCCGTTCCGCGCGCTCATCGATGTTCCCCCTGCTGCGACCGGATGACCGCACCCTAGCCGCGGCCCCTGCGCCCGGTGCAGCCCTGCGCCTGCGCACACCGCGTTGCCGTCAGGGCAACGCCGGGGGCAGGAATGCCGCCATGCGTGTGGCCAGCAGCGCCGCCACCGCCTCGACGGATTTCGGCAACCGCCGCCGGGCCCGCGTGACCGCATGGGCGCTTGCCCCCAGCAGCAGCGGCTCGTCGAGGTCGAGGACCGCAAGCTCGCCCCGCGCTTGCTGGATGGCGGCGGAAAAGCGGGGCAGGAAGGTCACGCCCAAGCCCGCCGACACGAAGCGGATCAGCAGGGTGATCGACTGGGTTTCCACCACCGGGCGCAGCGCCAGCCCCTGGTCGCTTGCCGCCCGCGCCAGAAGCTGGCGGATGCCGTGGCTTTCGTTCAGCAGCGCCAGCGGCTGGTCCAGCACATCCGCCAGCCGCAGCCCCTTCCTGCCGATCAGCGGCGAGGCCGCCGGCACGATCGCGCAAAGCGGCTGCCGCCCGATTGCCAGCGAACGTGTCCCCGGCACAAGGATCGGGTTGTAGGCGATCGCCAGGTCCACCTGGTCCAGCGCCACCTGTTCCACCAGCCGGTCGGTCCCGGCGGTCGAGATCTGATAGCGCAGGTTCGGATGGGCCTGCATCAGCGCCGCCAGCCCGTTCTGCATCAGGTCGGCCGCGAAGCCCTCGCCCACCCCCAGGCGAATGACGCGGCGGGTGTCGTCCCGGTACTGGCCGATCAGTTCGCGGACATAATCCTGTTCGTTCCTGATATGGGTGGCGTGATCCAGCAGCAGCTTGCCCGCCTCGGTCAGATGCATCCCCTGCGAGTGGCGCGCGAACAGCTTGACGCCCAGCCGGATTTCCGCATCCGAGATCTTGCGGCTGATCGAGGAGGAGACGATGTTCAACCGCTCGGCCGCCCTGCGGATCGAGCCTTCCTGCGCCACCACGGTGAATTCACGCAGGAATCGGTGATCGAAAGCGTCCATTGGTCCCCTCGCGGCGCGGATGGGGCAGGTTTGGACCGGCGGACGGAAAAGGCAAGCGCGGGGCCTACGCCTCGGTTTCCCCGAACGGGCCGAAGCGCAGGCACACGCCGCCAAGCTGATCGGCCTCGGGCAGCACCAGCGTGCCGCCGGTCCATTGGCAGCGCAGGCCCATGGCCTGGGCGCGCGCCTCGACGTCCTTCGGGCGGGGGGTTCGCAGGTCGATGCCCGCGACACCGGGCAGGGTGGCCTTGGCCAGCAGCGGCGGGACGGCGCCGTAAAGCCGGGCAAATCCCTCGGGGCCGGTGACGGTCCATGTGCCCTTCGGGGTGGCGATGCGCGTCATGCCGTCCGAAACCTTCCCCGTCCCACCGTGAACCCGCCCCAGCCAATCGGCCGCCTCCGCTCCCTCATGGGGCGCGGCGATGATTGTCAGGCCGGCGATGCCGGTGACGCCGTTGGGGTGGTCCATCCAGGCCGGCATCTCGATCAGGTCGCGCCGGAACTGCTGGCAGGCGAACAGCGACAGGCGCGGGTGGCGGCGGTTTGCAAGGATCGCAAGGCAGGTCCGGGTGCGGTCGGACCTGCCGTCGGGGCGGGTCACCTCGCGGCCGAACTCGATCATCCCCGTGAGTTCGACGCCCCGCGCCGTCAGCGCCCCTGCATCAGCCGCCGCGTCGGTCGAGTGCAGCGCCGTCAGGCAGACGCCCTCGCGCTCGGCCAGATGCGCCGCGACATGGCGGCCGAAGCGGAAGCCGCCGGCCTCGTATCCGTCCAGAAGCGCCGGATCGCCGATCCCGACGATCTCGAACAACTGGTCGCGGAAGACCAGGATGGCCGTGCTGGTGCCCCAGGGGTGCTGGCTGAGGCCGCGGTTCAGGAACCCCAGCGCGGCATAGGTGTCGCGCGTCCTTTCGATGTCCCTCACGCAGACAAGGGCATGGTCGATCCCCAGCGAAGACGTCATTCACCGCTCCTGCCCCGGCCCAAGGGCGCCATGATGCCCGGGCCGGACGGCGCAAGTCCAGCCGAGCCTTTGCGCAGGGTTGCCGGGCGGGCAACGCGGCGTTGCCCAGCAGCGCGCTGTCGCGCGCGGCGGAAAGCGGGTTAGCCTTCGGCATCGAACCACGGGAGGGGGCTTGATGGGCAACATCTTCTCACGCGATGCGCTGCCGCTGCACCTGCTGGTGCTGGGGATCATCGCGGTTTCCGAACTGATCGGCATCATCCGGCTGCCGATCGGCATCGCCACGGTGATCCTGCTGCCGATCCTTTACGCCTTTGCCCTGGGGATCGCGCTGAACCCCGTCGTCAACAAGGCGACGCGGCGGTTCCTGACGCCGCGATCCGGCAGAATCGCGGGCGCCATGATCATCGTCTCGATCATGCCCTTCATCGCCCGCTTCGGCACCACTGTCGGCCCGCAGATCGGCGAGATCGTGGCCGCCGGTCCCGCCCTGATCCTGCAGGAGATCGGCAACCTCGGCACGATCGCCGTCGCCTTCCCCGTCGCCGTCTACCTACTGGGCATGGGGCGCGAGGCGATCGGGGCCAGCTATTCGATCGACCGCGAGCCGAACCTGGCCCTGATCGCCGAGAAATACGGGCTGAACAGCCCCGAGGGCGCGGGCGCGATGGGGGTCTATGCCACGGGCACCCTGATCGGCACCTTCGTCTTCGCCATCATGCCGCCCCTGATCCATGCCTTGGGCGTCTTCGACGTCCGGGCGCTGGCGATGTCCTGCGGGGTCGGCTCGGGCTCGATGCTGGCCGCCTGCACCGGCGGCCTTGTCGCGGTGATCCCCGAGCAGGAGGAACTGATCCTCGCCCTTGCCGCCGCCAGCAACATCCTGACCTATGCCACGGGGCTTTACGTCGCCGTCTTCGTCGCCCTGCCGCTGACCGAGTGGCTGTACCGCCGCGCCCGCCCCCACGATCCCGCCAATCCGCCGAAGGGAGAGAAAGCATGACCCGCGCCACCGACCTGCAGGATCTGGCCGAGGGGATCGCCGACGAGGAGGCATCCGACCTGGGCACCGGCGACAAGATGTCCATGCTGCTGGTCGCCGCCGTGGCGGGGCTGGTCGCGAACTGGGTGGCGACGGGAACCTCGCCCCTTGAGGCGCTGCCGGGGATGCTGGTCCTGCTGGCCGCCTCGGCCGCTGGTCTCGTGCTGGCCCGGACCATCCGGATCGGGCTGCCGGCGGTGGCCTGGGTGTCGCTGCTGGCGGTTCTGGTCACCATCCCCGGCGTCCCCGGCGCGGCCTGGGTGGCCGAGGCCGTCGGCAGGCTGAACTTCCTGGCCCTGGCGACGCCGGCGCTGGCCTATGGCGGCTTGGCCCTGACCGCGCAGGAGTTCCGCATCGCACGCACATCGGGCTGGAAGATCGTGATCGTCGCGATCTGCGTAATGTTCGGAACCTACATCGGCTCGGTCCTGATCGCCGATCTCACCTTGCGGGTGATGGGCTGACGGTTTCCACGGCGGCCTGTCAGAAGGATTCATGCCGCGGCACCCGCCATCTGCAGTTGCTCCGGCTGGACCCAACGGCGAGGGTGTCGATGCGGCCTCGGGCAAGTGATCGCCGGAATGGCGACGTGCCGGGACATCCTTCATGTCACGACTTTGCGAAACTCCCGCTAAACCTGCTGGGATGCGATCCGGCGGCGCAGGACGCGGCAACGAACCCGGACCTGCCTCGCAGGGTCCGGCCGTCCTGAGGCTCGGACAGCCACGGCGCGCTGCAACGGACGCAATCGCTGACGGATCGGCAACACTCTGCGGATATGTGGGTTGTGAGGACTTGGTCTCCTGCAGTATCAGGCTGTACAAAAGGACAGGCCACAGGAAGGAAGGCGCCTATGCGCGCGAGCATCGTCATTCGCACCCTGAACGAAGCGCGTCATCTGGATGACCTGCTGCGGATGATCGCGCGCCAGCGGACGGACGGGATCGAGGTCGAAACTGTCCTGATCGACTCCGGCTCGACTGACGGCACGGTCGAGATCGCTCGCAAGCAGGGGGCGCAGGTCACGACGATCACCAAGGCCGAATTCTCGTTCGGGCGCTCGCTCAACCGCGGCTGCAGTTTTGCGACCGGCGACATTCTCGTGCTGGTATCGGGCCATTGCGTTCCGGTGGATGATCGCTGGCTGCAGAACCTGTGCCAGCCGCTGATCGACGGGCAGGCCAGCTACAGCTATGGCCGCCAGATCGGCGACGACGACAGCAACTACAGCGAGCGCCGCATCTTCGCCAAGTACTACCCCGCCGTGTCGCAGATCCCGCAGCAGGGGTTCTTCTGCAACAACGCGAACTCGGCGGTGCTGCGCAGCACCTGGGCCGCGCATCCCTTTGACGAGGAGCTGACCGGGCTTGAGGACATGGAGCTTGCCAAGCGCCTTGTCGCGGCGGGCCATTGCATCGCCTATGTCGCCGAGGCCCCGGTCTTCCACCATCACAAGGAAGACTGGCCGCAGGTCCGCCGCCGGTTCGAGCGCGAGGCGATCGCGCTGCGCTCGATCATGCCCGAGGTGCATTTGTCGCGGCTGGACGTGCTGCGCTGCGTGCTGGACAGCGCGCGGGGCGACTGGCGGTCGGCCCGGCGCAACGGCATCACCTCGACATCGAAGCTGGACATGCTGCGCTACCGCTGGAACCAGTATGTGGGGTCCTATGTCGGCAACCACGAACACAGGCTTCTGTCGCGGCAGGCCAAGCAGAAATATTTCTTCCCCGAAACGTCACAGAAAACGGATCAAGATGAGTGGCTCAAACCGGTGCGTCGCCCTTCTGCCCATGAAGGCTAACAGCCAGAGGGTGAAGGGCAAGAACTTCCGCCTGCTGCACGGCAAGCCGCTGTTTTCCTGGATCCTCGACACCCTGCTGGCAGTCAATGAGATCGACGAGGTCGTGATCAACACCGACGCCCGCCACATCCTGGCCGAGAACGGCCTGGTCGAAGGCGGGCGCGTCCGCATCCGCGACCGCAAGCCCGAGCTTTGCGGCGACACGGTGTCCATGAACCTGATCCTGGCCGATGACGTGGGTGCGGTCCAGGCGGACAGCTACCTGATGACCCACACGACCAACCCCATGCTGCGTCCCGAAACGGTCCGCGCCGCGCTGGCGGATTACCGTGCGGGCGTCGCCTCGGGAGAGGCGGATTCGCTTTTCACCGTGAACCGCATCCAGACCCGCTTCTACCGCGAGGATGCAAGCCCCGTGAACCACGATCCCGACAACCTGATCCAGACGCAGGATCTGGAGCCGTGGTTCGAGGAGAACTCGAACCTTTACATCTTCTCGCGCGACAGCTTCGCCCGCACCAATGCCCGGATCGGGCGCAAGCCGCGGCTGTTCGTCATGGACAAGCTGGAATCGCTGGATATCGACACGCCCGAGGACTGGGCCCTGACCGAGGCGGTCGCGGCCATGCGCCAGAACGCCGCCCCTGCGGTCGCCTGAAAGGAAGCATTGATGAAGGACGTTCTCGTGACCTGCCCCCCGATGCTGGGGCAGATCGACCGTTTCATGGATTACGCGGCCGGACGCGGGCTGCGGCTGCACCCCGCGCAGGTGACGCAGACGCTGTCCGTCGAGGAACTGGTTGCGCTGCTTCCGGGCTATGACGGCTGGATCATCGGCGACGACCCGGCCAACCGCACGGTCTTTCAGGCGGGACGCGCGGGGCGGCTGCGGGCGGCGGTCAAATGGGGCATCGGCGTGGACAACGTCGATTTCGAGGCCTGCCGCGAGCTTGGCATTCCGATCACCAACACGCCCCAGATGTTCGGGGCCGAGGTAGCCGATGTCGCGACCGCCTTCACCATCGGGCTGGCGCGCCAGCTTTTCCTGATCGACCGCGGCGTGCGCGCGGGCGGCTGGCCCAAGCCCGCCGGCATCAGCCTGACCGGGCGCCGCGCGGCGGTGGTGGGCCTGGGCGACATCGGCCGCAACACCGTCACCCGGCTGCAGGCCCTGGGCCTGACCGTGACCGCCTATGATCCGGGGGTCGAGGGCGACGCCGGCATCCCCGGCCTCGTCCGCGCCGCCTGGCCCGAGGGGGTCGAGGATCAGGATTTCATCGTCTTCACCTGCGCCCTGAACCGCCACAACCACCACATGCTGAACGCCGAGGTGCTCGGCCGCTGCAAGGAGGGCGTGCGGATCGTGAACGTGGCCCGCGGCCCCCTGATCGACGAGGCCGCCCTGATCGCCGCCCTGCAATCGGGCCGCGTCCATTCCGCCGCGCTGGACGTCTTTGAAATCGAGCCGCTGCCCGAGGGCAGCCCCCTGCGCGGGATGGAGCGGGTGATCCTGGGCACGCACAACGGCTCGAACACCATCGACGGCGTGATCCGCGCCAGCCACGCGGCGATCGACCACTTGGCTCGGTTTCTGGCCTGACGAGGCGCCGGTATATCACCACAGCGCAGAGCGCCAGCGGATCAAACGCTGAC
>NZ_JAUNPC010000173.1 GCF_030536915.1 Paracoccus sp. (in: a-proteobacteria) | reverse complement strand
CCCTTCATGGCGCCTCCGCGATCATGTGGAAGAAGGTGCCGGTGACATTGCCCCGCCGCGATCCGGTTTCCGGGACAGTGTTGCCATCCGCGTCGCACACCTCGGCCAAGGGCGCGTCAGGCTGCGAGAGGATGGTGGAATAGTGGAACTCGTGTCCCAGCAGGTTCTGGCCGCGATCATGGCCCGGTATGGCAGAAAGCAGCCGCGCGCGCCGGTATCCCAGATGCATCCGGCGGTTCGCATAGCTCGTTTCCAGCCCGAGAAGGCGGGCCATCCGATGGACCTGCCCGTCTGCATCCGTCAGGGTCTCGCCCAGCACCATGTATCCTCCGCATTCACCGTGGACCGCCTTGTTCTCGGCAAACCGTCTCAGGCCCCCAAGGAAGTTCTGCGCCCCGGCCAGACGACCCGCGTGAAGTTCCGGATAACCGCCGGGAAGCCAGCAGCAATCGGCCTCGGGCGGGCGCTCATCGGCCAACGGGGAGAAAGGCAGGATCTCCGCTCCGGCTGCCCGCCAACCGGCGAGAAGATGGGGATAGGTGAACGAGAAGGCAGCGTCTCGCGCCAAGGCGATCCGCTGTGCCGGGGGGCGGCAGCGCCGGGACGCGCCGAAGGACATGCCGCCGGACGCCAGCCCCCGCAAGGCGGCAAGATCGACATGCGCGCGCAGGAAAGCAGCATAGGCGGCGATGGCCGCCTGCAAGTCGGGATGCTCAACGGCCTGCACGAGGCCCAAGTGCCGCTCGGGCAAAGTCAGGTCGCCACGCTTTGGCAAGGCGCCGAAGACGGGGATGCCCGCACCGTCCAGCGCAAGCCGGCACAGCCGCTCATGGCGCGGCGAGGCCACGCGGTTCAGGATGACCCCTGCGACACGCACATCCCGGCGGAAGTGCTTCAGCCCTGCAGCCAACGCCGCCACCGTCTGCGCATGGCCCGAGACATCCATCACCACTACGACCGGCCAGCCAGTGATCGCCGCGATGTCGGCGCTGGAGCCGTTGCCCGAAGCCCCTGCCTTCGCGACCCCGTCGAACAGCCCCATCGAGCCCTCAGCTACGGCCATCCCTCCTGGCAGGGCAAGCTGGTCGGCCAGCACCCCGGCCTCCATCGCCCAGCTGTCGAGGTTGCGCGAGGCCTCGCCGCAGGCCGCGCGATGAAAGGCGGGGTCGATGTAGTCCGGCCCGCATTTGTAGGGCCGGACCTTCACGCCGTCCTCGGCGAGGCAGCGCAGCAGGCCCAGCATCACCGTCGTCTTTCCCGCACCCGAGCGGGGGGCCGAGACGATCAGGCCAGGGATCGTGACGCGGCTCATGCCTTGACCGCATCCGCGCGCCCGGCCCGGAAGCGCCGGTCGTAATCGGCGGCATAGAGGCGGCTTTCGTCGAAATCCTCGGCCGCCAGCGCGCGCCCGACAAGGATCAGGGCCGTCCGCTCCATCGTCTCGCCCACGTCGGCGGCGATGGAGGCAAGCGTTCCCCGCACGATGCGCTGGTCCGGCCAGCTTGCCCGCCAGACCACGGCTACGGGGCAGTCCGTGCCGTAACAGGGCGCGAGTTCGGCGGCGACCTCCTCCAGCCGGTGGATCGACAGATGGATCGCCAGCGTTGCCCCGGTCGCGGCGAAGGCGGCCAGTGCCTCGCCCTCGGGCATGGGCGAGGCGCGGCCGGAGGTGCGGGTCAGGACGACGCTTTGCGCGATCCCCGGCAAGGTCAGTTCCGCGCCAAGGGCGGCGGCGCTTGCCGCAAAGGCCGGCACCCCCGGCGTGACGTCATAGGGGATGCCCAATTCCCGCAAGCGGCGGAGTTGCTCGCCCATTGCCGACCAGACCGACAGGTCCCCGGAATGCAGCCGGGCCACGTCCAACCCTTGGGCGTGGGCAGTTGCGATCTCGGCGATGATGTCGTCGAGACTCATCGGCGCGGTGTTGATGATCCGCGCCCCTGCGGGACAGTGATGCAGCACGGCCTCGGGGATCAGCGATCCCGCATAGAGGCAGACGGGCGAGGCCGCGATCAGGTCGCGCGCCCGCAAGGTCAGAAGATCGGGCGCGCCGGGGCCGGCGCCGATGAAATGAACGGTCATGGATAGGGGCTTTCGTCGGATTGGGCCAAGGCGGCGGTGGCGCGGCCATCGGCCGAGACCACGCGCGGCAGGATGATCCGGGCCGCGGGTCCCGCCGCGACAAGGGCGCAGGCCTCGGCAATGCTGCCGGTGCCGTAACGGGCAAGGAGGCGCGGACTGCAGGTAGGGGTGCTCACCCCGCCCAAGGCGGCCTCGGGCAGCGGGATGATCCTGCGGCCCCTCTGTCGCAGGTCCAGAACGGCGGGGTGGCTTTCGCGGAACGCGGGCACGGCAAGCGGCAGGTCGGGGCTGACCTGCAGGCGCTGGAACAATTCCTCTAGGCTCGCCAGAGTGGCCGCCGCGCGAAGGCCGAGTCCGACGATCGTCATCGCGTGACGCTCCATTGCACGACGGGATAGCTGGCCTTCCAGCCGCGCCTGCCGCCCAAGGGCGCTGCTTGCGACAGCTCGATCCGCAGAAGCGTTCCGCCCAGCCTCGCCTGCGCGCCGGCCAGCAGGCTTTCGGTTTCCAGCGTGACGCCATGCGCGACCATACGGGTCCCGGCGGGCAGACTGGCCCACAATGCGTCAAGCAGCGCTGCGTCCAGCCCGCCCCCGACGAAGACGGCATCAGGCGCGGGCAGGTCCGGCATCAGTTCGAGCGCGCTGCCCTCCCGTATCTCGAACTGGGGCA
>NZ_JAUNPC010000172.1 GCF_030536915.1 Paracoccus sp. (in: a-proteobacteria) | reverse complement strand
TGCGAGGGCGATCCCTTCTTCTACGGCTCGTTCATGCATCTTTATGCCCGGCTGCCACGCGAGCGGGTCGAGGTGGTGCCGGGCATTCCCGGCATGGCGGGCTGCTGGACGGCGACGGGCCTGCCGATCACCTGGGGCGACGACATCCTGACGGTGCTGCCCGCGACGTTGCCGCAGGAAGATCTGACCCGCCGCATCCGCGACACCGATGCGCTCGTCGTCATGAAGATCGGCCGCAACCTGTCGCGCCTGCGCGCCGCGCTGGAAAGCGCGGGCAGGGCGGATCAGGCATGGCTGATCGAGCACGGCACCATGGCCGAAGAGCGGGTCCGGATGCTGTCCGAGGTCGAGGGGCCGGTGCCCTATTTCTCGATCGTGCTGGTGCATGGGCAGGGGCGCAGGCGATGATGGGATCGCTTGTCATCGCGGGGCTTGGCCCCGGCGCCGAGGCCATGATCACGCCCGAAGTCGCGGCTGCGCTGGACCAGGCCACCGACGTCATCGGCTACATTCCCTATGTGGGGCGTATCGCTCCGCGCGACGGCCTGCGACTGCACCCCTCGGACAACCGGGTCGAGTTGGACCGCGCGGCCCATGCGCTGGAGCTTGTCAGTAAAGGCAACCGTGTCGTCGTCGTGTCCTCGGGCGATCCGGGTGTCTTCGCAATGGCCTCGGCCGTATTCGAGGCCGTGGAGCAGGGGCCGTCCCAGTGGCGCGATCTGGACATCCGCGTCCTGCCCGGCATCACCGCCATGCTGGCGGCGGCGGCCGCAGCAGGTGCCCCGCTGGGACACGATTTCTGCGCGATCAACCTGTCGGACAATCTCAAGCCCTTCGATCTGGTGCTGAAGCGGATCAGCCTCGCGCTGGAGGCCGATTTTGCGATGGCCTTCTACAATCCGCGCTCGGCATCGCGCCCGCACCAGTTCGCCACCGTGCTGGACCTGCTGCAAGCCCGTGCCGGGCCCGAACGCCTGATCGTCTTCGCCCGCGCCGTCTCGACCCCCGAGCAGGACATCCGCGTGGTGCCGCTGCGGGATGCGCGGCCCGAGATGGCCGACATGCGGACCCTCGTCATTGTCGGCTCGTCGGCAACGCGGCAGGTCGGACGCTTCGTCTACACGCCGAGGCGGGCATGAAGCCAGTCCATGACCTCGGCAACGGTCCGGCGCACCGGCCGCTCGGGCAGTCCGGGGCGGTCGATCATGATGACAGGAATACCAAGCGTCCGGGCGGCAAGGATCTTCGCCTCGGCCCCGGCTCCGCCCGCGTTCTTGGCGACCAGAAGCTCCGTCCCATGCGCGCGCATCAGGTCCAGATCATCCTCCAGCCGAAACGGGCCACGTGCGACGACGATCTCGGCGTTCGGCAACGGGAAGTCCCGGGCAGGCACATCGACCAGCCGGGTCAGGAAGCGGTGCTGCGCGAGATGCGCGAAGTCGGCGAGATGCTGACGGCCGATCGCCAGGAACACCCGCTTGCCGGGACCGTCCAGCGCCGCCGCGGCACCCGCGATGTCGGGAACATGGGTCCAGTTGTCCTGCGGTCCTGCCGTCCAGGCAGCCCGCTCGAAAGCACAAAGCGGCACCTCGGCCAAGGCGCAGGCCTGCAAGGCATTGCGGCTGATCCGGGCCGCAAAGGGATGGGTCGCGTCGATGACTTGCCCGATGCCGTTGCTCTGCAGGAAGGCCGCAAGCCCCTCGGGTCCTCCGAACCCGCCGATATGCACGGGAACCGGCTGAGCGCGAGGGTTGGCCACGCGTCCCGCATAGGACAGAAGCGCCGGCCACCCCGCCTCGGCTACGGCTTGTGCCAGCCTGCTCGCTTCGGTGGTGCCGCCCAGCATGAGGGTGGTTCTGATGTCTGAATGGCTGTCGATCATCGGCATCGGGGAAAATGGCCTGAAGGATCTGAGCGAGGCAAGCCGCGAAGCGCTGGAACGGGCAGAGACCGTCTTCGGCAGCCCGCGCCATCTCGCCATGGTGGAGCATCCCGGCAAGATCCAGTGGCCGGTTCCCTTTTCGCTGGCGCCTTTGCTGGCCTTGCGCGGCAGGCCGGTCGCCGCGCTGGCCTCGGGCGATCCCTTCTGGCACGGCGCGGGTGGCAGCCTCGCGCAGGAACTGCCGCCGGGTGAATGGCGGGCCTATCCCGGTGTCTCGGTTCCGTCCCTCGTTGCCGCGCGGCTTGGCTGGCGGCTGGAGGAGGTGACATGCCTGGGCCTCCATGCCGCACCGCTGGAGCAACTGCGCCGCCATCTGACCGAGGGCGCGAGGCTGATCGTGACCCTTCGCGACGGCGCGGCGCCGTCTGCACTGGCGGGCTACCTGACCTCGCTGGGCTTCGGGCCATCGGTTCTGCACGTGATGGAGCATCTGGGCGGCCCGAAGGAACGCATCCGTCGCCATGCTGCCGAAGACACTCTGCCGGTCTTCGAGAACCTTGTCGCCTGCGCCATCGAGGTCAGGGGCGGGAAGGGCTTGCCGCAGGTTCCCGGCCTTGCCGACGATCTCTTCGACCATGACGGCCAGATCACGAAGCGTCCAATCCGCGCGCTGGCCCTTTCGGCGCTTGCCCCGCGTCCGGGCGAGTTGCTGTGGGATCTCGGCGCGGGCAGTGGCTCGGTCGGGATCGAGTGGCTTCTGTCGCATCCCCGCAACCGCGCCCTCGGGGTCGAGCGCGATCCCGGCCGCGCTGCGCGGGCCCGAACCAATGCCCGTTCCCTCGGCGTGCCCCAGTTCGAGATACGGGAGGGCAGCGCGCTCGAACTGATGCCGGACCTGCC
>NZ_JAUNPC010000004.1 GCF_030536915.1 Paracoccus sp. (in: a-proteobacteria) | reverse complement strand
TGACGGAACGCGCCCCTTCCGGGGGGCGCGTTTTCCTTTGCCGCGAAGGCGCAACCGGGATCGTGATTTCCGCGCCGTGCGCAGCATGGTTCCGGCTGGCCGAAGCGGGCTGCACCGGCGCCTTTGACATGGCAAATCCCACGCCGCCCTGAAGCATGGCTTCATGCAGGCACCGCCCCACCCCATGCCGGAAAGTGATCGGAAGACCGAAGGGCGACGGTCCGCGCCCGGAACCGGCGCGCCTTGAGGGCGTGGCATCCGCCATCCCTGCCGCGCAGCGTGGCCTTGTCAGCCGTGATCAATACCGTTCAGCGCCGGAGCCTACAGGCAGCAGGCGCCGCAGGGGCCATGCCGACCCCTTCCACCGCCTCCCTGCGGAACCCCTCGTTCCCATTTCCCCGGACCAGTGCCGCTGGGGTGACGCAGTCGCGGGACGCGGCCCGGAAAGGCCCCTGCGCCACATGATCCGCGCGCCAGCGAGGAACTGCCATTCCCGCAGTTCCCATTCCTTCTTCATCGCACAAATATCCCGGGATCATCGTATACGACGATGGGGGCAGGCCCCCGCTCCGGCGAATCTCGCCCATCCCAAGGGTGAGGCTTCAGCGCCGCCGCTCCAGCACGGTCTTGGCGACCAGCACCACCAGCGCGATCAGCGTCAGCACCGTCGCCGCGGCAAAGGCGCCGACGATGTTGAGGTCGTTGAACAGCAGTTCCACCTGCAGCGGCAGGGTGTTGGTCTTGCCCCGGATGCTGCCCGAGACGACGGACACGCCGCCGAACTCGCCCACCGCCCGCGCCGTGGCCAGCACCGCGCCGTACAGCAGCGCCCAGCGGATGTTGGGCAGGGTGACGCGGCGGAAGACCTGCCAGCCGCCCGCCCCCAGCGTCACCGCCGCCTGTTCCTGGTCGGACCCCTGGGCCTGCATCAGCGGCAGCACCTCGCGCACGACGAAGGGGGTGGTCACGAACATCGTCACCATGACGATGCCCGGCAGGGCGAACAGCACCGTGATGTCGTTCTGCGCCAGCCAGCCGCCCAGATACCCTTGGCGTCCGTAAAGCAGCAGGTAGCAGATTCCCGCGATGATGGGCGAGATCGAGAAGGGCAGCTCGATCATGGTGATCAGCAGCCCGCGCCCCGGAAAGCTGAACTTGGACAGAAGCCAGGCCGCCGCGATCCCGAAGGCCACCGTCACCGGCACCACGATCACCGCGACCAGCGTCGTCAGCCAGATCGCATGCAGCGTGCCGGGGTCGAGGATGTTGGCGACGTAAGCCCCCCATCCCGCCGACAGCGCCTGCACGAAGATATAGACCAGCGGCACGACAACCATGATGGCCGTCAGGACGAAAGCCGTGCCGATCAGCAGCACCCGCGTCATGCCGTGACCGCCCCGTAGCGGGCCGCGCGCAACTGGATCAGGTTCGAGATCAACAGCAGCGCCAGCGCCAGCAGCATCAGCACCAGCGCGATGGCCGCGGCGCCCTCGTAGTCGTATTCCTCGATGCGGATATAAGCCAGCAGCGATGCGACCTCGGTGCGGAAGGGCAGGTTCCCGGCGATGAAGACCACCGCCCCGAACTCTCCCAAGGACCGCGCGAAAGAGGTCGTGACGCCCCCCAGCCAGGCCGGCATGATCGCCGGGAAGATCACCCGCCGGAAGGTGGTGAAGCCGCGCGACCCCAGGCTCGCCGCCGCGTCTTCCAGCGCGGGGTCAAGCTCCTCCAGCACCGGCTGGACGGCGCGGACCACGAAGGGGATCGAGGTGAAGGTCATCGCCAGCACGATGCCGCCCAGCGTATAGACCACCTGCAGCCCCAGAGGTTCCAGCAGCGCCCCGAACCAGCCGTTGGCGGAATACAGCGCCGTCAGCGACAGCCCCGCCACGGCGGTGGGCAGGGCGAAGGGAATGTCCATCAGCGCGTCCAGCAGCCTGCGCCCCGGAAAGCGGTAGCGCACCAGCACCCAGGCCATCAGCAGGCCGTAGACGGCGTTGATGACCGTGGCCAGCGCCGCCGCCAGGATGGTGATCCGCAGCGAGGCCAGCGTCCGCGGCGCGGTGATGATGTCCCACAGCCGCGCCCCCCCGATCCCCGCCCCGGTCAGGACCAGGGCGATGATCGGGATCAGCACGATGATCGACAGGTAAAGGACCGTCGTGCCGAGCGTCAGGCGAAAGCCGGGAAGGACGGCCCTTGCCCTGACCGGGGGGGCGTGGGTCAGGCTCATTGATTGACGAAGACCTGATCAAGGATGCCGCCCGAGGCGAAATGCTCGGATTCGACCTTGTCCCAGCCGCCGAAGACCTCATCGACGTTCAGCAGCTCGACCGGCGGGAACTGGTCGGCGAACTCGGCAGTGACTTCCTCGTTGGCGGTGCGGTTGCCGCCTTGGGCCACCACGCGCTGCGCCTCGGGGGAATACAGCCAGTTCAGGTATTCGGTCGCCAGTTCCGTGGTGCCGTTGCGCTCGGCGTTCTCCTCGACCACGGCGACGGGGAAGGCCGCGAACAGGCTGACCGGCGGGGTGATCGACACGAGGCCCCGGTCGGCATATTGCGCGGCGATCTGCCGCGTCTCGGCCTCGAATGTCACCAGCACGTCGGCGATGCCGCGTTCCACGAAGGTCTGGGTCGCGGCCCGTCCCCCGGTGTCGAAGACCGGCACGTTGGCCATGATCCTGCGGACGAAATCCTGCGCCGCCGCCTGGTCGCCGCCCGACTCGCGCAGCCCGAAGGCATAGGCGGCAAGATAGGTGTAGCGCCCGTTGCCCGAGGTCCTGGGGTTCGGGAAGACCACCTGCACATCCTCGCGCGCAAGGTCCGACCAGTTCTGGATGTTCTTGGGGTTGCCCTTGCGGACGAGGAAGGCGGGCGCCGAATACCAGGGCGAGGCGCCGTTCGGGAAAGCCTCGCGCCAGTTCTCGGCCACCATGCCGCCCTTGGCCAGCATGTTGACGTCGGTTTCCTGGTTGAAGGTCACCACGTCCGCCGGCAGCCCCTCAAGGATCGACCGGGCCTGCCGCGAGGACCCTGCGTGCGACTGCTCGATGGTCACGTCACGGCCGTTTTGTGCCTTCCAGTGTTCGGCGAAGACGGGGTTCAGCGCCTCGAACAATTCGCGGCTGATGTCGTAGCTGACGTTCAGCAGCCGGTCCTGTGCGAAGGCGGGCGAGGCCGCCAGCACCAGCGCGGCCACCGCCGCCTTGATTGCACCAAGTTTCATCGGAAAACCCTTTCAGGCGGTTTCAGCGGGAAAGACGGATGCGTGTTCCGGGCGCAGGTGCACCCGCATGCCGGGGGCGATCTGGGCGGCGCGGGGGCTGCGCCGGCGCAGGTCGGCGGGGATCTCGGTCCCCGCGGCATCCGCCAGCACCAGCCGCAGATGCGCCCCGGTGTTGGTGACCGAGGCGATGGTCCACGGCCCCTGCGGATCGGGGATCGGCGTCAGGTCCTCGGGGCGCATGAACAGCCGCGCCGGGCCGTCGGGCAGGGTGGCGGGCAGGTGGGCGGTCTCGATCCCCTCGGCGGCCACCCGGCCACCCCGGACGGCAACGGGCAGTTCGATGGTCGCGCCCATGAAATTGGCGACAAAGGGGGATGCGGGCGCGTCATGGATCGCCGCCGCGTCGCCCGACTGCACGATCCGGCCCCCGTCCAGCACCACCACGCGGTCGGCAAGCTCGAAGGCTTCCTCCTGGTCGTGGGTGACGAAGATCGTGGTCGTGCCCATGGCGTCATGGACATTGCGCAGCCAGCGGCGCAGGTCGCGCCGGACGGCGGCGTCCAGCGCGCCGAAGGGCTCGTCCAGCAGCAGCACCGTGGGCTCGATCGCCAGCGCCCGGCCCAGCGCGACCCGCTGGCGCTGGCCGCCCGAAAGCTGCGCCGGATGGCGGTCCCCCAGCGCGTCGATCTGCAGGAAGCCCAGAAGCTCATCGACGCGGCGCGCGATGTCCGCGCGCGAGGGCCGCTCGGCCCTCGGCCGCACGGTCAGGCCGAAGGCGATGTTGTCGCGCACCGTCATGTGCGGGAACAGCGCGTAGTTCTGGAAGACAAAGCCGATGCGGCGGTCCTGGGGGTCCAGCTTCAGCCAGTCCGCCCCGTCCACCGTCAGCCGTCCCGCATCGGGCCAGTCGAGCCCCGCGATGATCTTCAGCAGCGTGGTCTTGCCCGACCCCGAAGGCCCCAGCAGCGCCACCAGCTCGCCATCCGCCACGGTCAGGTCGATCCCGCGCAGCACGGCGGTCCTGCCGAAGCTCTTGTGCATCTGCGCGATCTCGATGGTCATGGGCGGCCTTCCCCCTTGCGGTCAAGGGGGCATCTAATCCCCGCGCCTCGGTGCGACAAGAGATTGCCGGGACAGGGGAAATCGCCGGTTCAGACCGTTTTCCGCAGGCCGGGCCGGCATCCGCGGCAACCGGGCCGCCATTCCGCGCAAAGCCGGAAGAAATACCGTATTTGAGGATCATAAGGGACGGCCTTCCTTTTGTCGGCCGCTTCGCTGCGGATTGCGTGGCAAATCGTCCGCCTTGGTGGCGGTCCCGGCCCGCTCCACCGCTGCCGCAAGGAAAAGGCGCCTTCCGCTTCCGGGACGACGCCCGGCCCGGCCGCCTGCGTCTGCATCCGCCGTGCATCATCCGTGCATCGGTTGTGCATCCCTTGTGCGGTGCTTGTGAGGCCTTCCGGCAGGGCTTATCTCGCCCCCATGCGTATCCCCTTCCTGTCGCCCCGGCGCCCGACCGTTTCCGTCATCCGCCTGCAGGGCGCCATCGGCACCGCCACGCGGCAGGGGGCCGGAGGGCTGTCGGACGCAGGGCTGGCGCCGATGCTGGCCCGCGCCTTCACCCGCGGCAAGCCGGTGGCGGTCGCCATCGCGCTGAACTCGCCCGGCGGCTCTCCGGTCCAGTCCTCGCTGATCGCGGCTCGCATCCGGCGGCTGGCCGACCGTCACCACATCCCCGTCCATGTCTTCGTCGAAGACGTCGCGGCCTCGGGCGGCTACTGGCTTGCCACCGCCGCCGACACGATCTGGGCGGACGAGTCCTCGGTGCTGGGGTCCATCGGCGTGATCTCGGCAAGCTTCGGTTTTTCCGAACTTATTTCCCGCTACGGGATCGAGCGGCGCGTCCATACCGCCGGCACCGCCAAGTCCTGGCTCGACCCCTTTCGCCCGGAAAAACCCGAGGACGTGGCCCGCCTGCACCGCCTGCTGGAACCGATCCACGAGGCCTTCAAGGCGCAGGTCCGCGCGCGCCGCGGCGACAGGCTGGACCCCGCGCGCGACTATTTCACCGGCGATGTCTGGGTCGGGCGCGAGGCCGTGTCCCTCGGCCTTGCCGACGGCATCGGCCATCTGGAACCCGTGATGCGCGAGTTTTTCGGCGACAAGGTGCGGTTCCAGAGCTATAGCCAGCGGGTGCCCTTCCTGCGGCGCTTCGGCATCTCGGCGGGCGATTTCATCGACGCGGCGGCCGAACGCGCCGCCTTCGCGCGGCTGACGCCGGGGGACTGACAATGCTGAAGGTGGTGATCCTGTTCCTGCTGATCATGGTGGCGATGGCGCTGGCCTTCGGCCCCGGCTTCCGCCGCCTGATCGCCCGCCTTCTGGGCCTGCCCCTTGGCCGCTGAGGGCGTGGCGCTGGTCACCGGCGCCGCAAGGCGGCTGGGTCGTGCCATGGCCCTGGCGCTGGCGGAACGCGGGCAGGACGTCGCCATCCACTACAACGGCTCGGCCGTTGAGGCCGAGGACACCGCCGCCGAGGCTCGCGCCTTCGGCATCCGGGCGCAGGCCTTCCATGCCGACCTGCTGGACGAGGATGCCACGCAGGCCCTGATCCCCGCGGTCGCGCAGGCGATGGGGCCGCTCACGGTGCTGGTCAACAACGCCTCGATCTTCGAATACGACACGCTGGGGACCGCGACCCGCGAAAGCTGGGACCGCCATATCGGGTCCAACCTGCGGGCGCCCTTCGTGCTGACGCAAGCCTTCGCCGCGCAACTGCCGCCCGCGCCGGAAACCCATGGCGAGCCCGTCGCGCATGGACTGGTCGTCAACATGATCGACCAGCGGGTGCTGAAACCGACGCCGGGTTTCATGACCTATTCGCTGGCCAAGGCCGGGCTCTGGGCGCTGACCCGCACCTCGGCGCAGGCGCTCGCGCCCCACATCCGCGTCAATGCCATCGGTCCCGGTCCGACAGTGCAGGGCGCAAGGCAGAGCGAGGAGCACTTTGCCCGCCAGCGCGCCGCCACCATCCTGCAGCGGGGGGCGGATGCCGGGGATATCGTCAGGGCGCTTCTCTACCTGCTCGACGCCAGGGCGGTGACGGGGCAGTTGATCTGCGTGGACGGCGGGCAGCATCTGGGCTGGCGGACACCCGACATCATCGGCGGCTGATTCCCGCCCGTCATTGACGCAGCGGCAGTTTGTCCCACGCCGCCGCAGGCCGTCACGCAAGCTTCATGATTATTCACGGTAAATCATCGGCTTGCAACATGGATAGAAAATTTCCAGCAAAAACAAAGGGCTGATTATGTGCCTATTTTTTAGGCAAAACAAGGAAAGCCCAGTGAATCCTGATCGGGGCGATGTTGCTCCGCAGGCGTTCCACAAACTTATCCACAAAATCGGTGGACTCAAATCCGGTTGCATCCACCCTGCACTTGCGGGCTGAGAGCGGAATCACTTTCTAGGCCACATGGACGACTCTGCCCCCACCCCCGATGTGCTGACCGGCCACCGGCTGATCGCCGATTACTGCCGCAGGCTGGATTCCAGCCCCGGCGTCTACCGCATGCTCGATGCGCAAGGCGCGGTGCTTTACGTCGGCAAGGCGCGGAACCTGAAGGCGCGGGTGTCGAACTATGCCCGCCCCTCGGGCCATTCGGGGCGGATCGCGCGGATGATCCGCGAGACGGCCTCCATGATGTTCCTGACCACGCGCACGGAAACCGAGGCGCTGCTGCTGGAACAGAACCTCATCAAGCAGCTCAAGCCGCGCTACAACGTGCTGCTGCGCGACGACAAGTCCTTCCCGAATATCCTTGTCGCCAAGTCGCACGCCTTTCCGCAGATCAAGAAGCACCGGGGGGCCAAGTCGGAAAAGGGCGACTATTACGGCCCCTTCGCCAGCGCGGGGGCGGTGAACCGGACGTTGAACCAGTTGCAGCGGGTGTTCCTGCTGCGATCCTGCACGGACGCGACCTTCTCGTCCCGTACCCGGCCCTGCTTGCTGCACCAGATCAAGCGCTGCAGCGCCCCCTGCGTCGGCCGCATCGACGAGGGCGCCTATGCCGATCTGGTCGCGGATGCCGAACGCTTCCTGCAGGGGCGGTCCACGGCGGTGCAGGCGCGGCTGGCCGAGGACATGGCCGAGGCGGCGGAAGCGATGGAATACGAACGCGCCGCCGCCCTGCGGGACCGGATCAAGGCGCTGACCGCCGTTCAGTCGGTGCAGGCGATCAACCCCAAGGGCGTGGCCGAGGCCGACGTCGTGGCCCTGCACATGGAGGCCGGGCAGGCCTGCGTGCAGGTCTTCTTCATCCGCGGCAACCAGAGCTGGGGGAACCGCGACTTCTATCCCCGCACGGGCGGCTCGGAATCGGCCGAGGAGATCATGCAGGCCTTCTTGGCCCAGTTCTACGACGACAAGGTGCCGCCGCGGCTGATCCTGCTGAGCCATGGGACCGAGGACCAGGACCTCGTCGCGCGGCTGCTGTCGGACCGCGCGGGCCGCCGCGTGGCGGTGGGCGTGCCGCAGCGTGGGGAAAAGGCGGCGCTGGTCGCCAACGCCCTGCGGAACGCACGGGAAAGCCTTGCCCGCCGTCTGGCCGAAAGCGCCACGCAAAGGCGGCTGCTGGAGGGGCTGGCCGAGGCCTTCGACCTGCCCGTGGTCCCGCGCCGGATCGAGGTTTATGACAACAGCCACATTCAGGGCTCGGCCCCCGTCGGCGGCATGATCGTCGCGGGCCCCGAGGGCTGGATGAAAAGCCAGTATCGCAAGTTCAACATCAAGGGCACCGAGATCACGCCCGGCGACGACTTCGGCATGATGCGCGAGGTGCTGACCCGGCGTTTTTCGCGCCTGCTGAAGGAGGACCCCGACCGGCAAAGCGAGGCTTGGCCCGACCTGCTGCTGATCGACGGCGGCGCGGGTCAGGTCTCGGCGGTCGCCGGGATCATGGCCGAGATGGGGGTCGAGGACATCCCCATGATCGGCGTCGCGAAGGGTGAGGACCGCGACCACGGGAAAGAGGAGTTCCACCGCCCCGGCCAGCGCCCCAAGGCGCTGCCGATGAACGACCCGGTGCTGTATTTCACCCAGCGCCTGCGGGACGAGGCGCATCGCTGGGCCATCGGCACCCACCGTGCGCGGCGCACGAAGCAGGCGATGGCGAACCCCTTGGACGAGATCGCGGGCGTGGGCGCGGCCCGCAAGCGCGCGCTGCTGGCGCATTTCGGCAGCGCCAAGGCCGTGGCGCGGGCGGGGCTTGAGGACCTGCAGGCTGCGCCGGGCATCTCGGCCACGATGGCCAAGACCATCCACGACCATTTCCATCCCGGGGACTGAGCCCGCGTCAGGCCGCCCCCGCCGCCCGCGCGACCGGCGGATCGCCGCCCTGCAGGGGGACGTCATCCTCGCGCCGGGGGATGTTGAAGCACAGCACGTTGCGGCTGCGTTCGCGGAAGTAGAACAGCGACCGGGTGAGGTCGCGGATGATGACCCAGCCGAACCCGCCCGCGCGCAGCGCCGCAAGCTGGGGCGAGGGCGGCTGGTCCGGCCCCGCAAGGCAGGCCGGCGGCAGCGGCGGGCCGTTGTCGCTGATCGCGCAGGCCAGCCCGCCCGCGTGGCCGGTGACGGTCAGATGAATGGTTACGGGCAGGCGGCGCGGGCCGTGCGTCGCAGGCTCTTTCCCCATCCCCGTCCCGTGCTGGGCGATGTTGTTGAGGATCTCGGCCACCACCAGTTCCATCCGCGCCAGCGCGTCGTCCGGGACCGCGCCCGCGAATCTGTCATGCGCGTCCATCAGCGCCTGCTGCACCGCAAACGGGTCAGCGTCGAGGATGCGGTGGAACATCGGCTCGGCGGCTTCTGACCGGCTCATGGTCCGGTTCCTTCGGCCTGCGGCGCGGGATCGGCCACGCCGCCGTGGATGGTGAAGACCAGGTCCATCCGCGTCAGGCGGAACACCCGGTCGACATTGGGGGTCAGGCCTGTCAGCTCGATCCGGTGGCCCGGCGGCAGCGCCCGGCGGATCGCGAGGATCGCGCCCAGGCCGGAGCTGTCCATGAACGTCACCGCCGACAGGTCCAGCAGCAGGCATGGCCCGTGACGCGACATGATTTCCCGCAGGCGGTCCTTGAAGCGGATCGAAATCGCCGCGTCCAGCCGCGTGTCCCCGACGCGGGCGCGCACGCCGCCCTCGATCTCCTCGATCGTGATGTCCATTCCGGCCCCTTGCAGCGAATCCTTCGTTGCGACCATGGTTAGCGCAGATTCCTTGCCAAACCGTAAGCACGCGAGAACCCCATGACCCCCGTCTACATCCATGCCGCCGTCCGCACCCCCATGGGGGGAATGCAGGGCGCCCTGTCGCCCCTGACCGCCCCTGAACTGGGCGCCGCCGCCATCGCCGGGGCGCTGTCGCGCGCAGGCGTCGACAGCGCACAGGTGGACGAGGTGCTGATGGGCTGCGTCCTGCCCGCGGGGCAGGGGCAGGCCCCGGCGCGGCAGGCGGCGCTAGGGGCGGGGCTGCCGCAGTCGGTGCCGGCGGTCACGCTGAACAAGATGTGCGGATCGGGGATGCAGGCGCTGATGACGGCCTCGGACGCGATCCGCGCAGGCTCGGCCCGCACCATTGTCGCGGGGGGGATGGAGAGCATGACCAACGCCCCTTACCTTCTGCCGAAGATGCGCGGCGGTGCGCGGTTGGGCCACGGGCAGGTGGTCGATTCCATGTTCCTCGACGGGCTGGAGGACGCCTATGACAAGGGCCGCCTGATGGGCGCCTTTGCCGAGGATTGCGCCGAGGAATTCCAGTTCACCAGGGCGGCGCAGGACGAATACGCCATGCGTTCCCTGACCCGCGCGCAGGCGGCGATCACCGAGGGGCGATTCGCCGACGAGGTCGTGGGCGTGAAGGTCGCGACCCGCACCGGCGAGACGCTGGTGGACACCGACGAGCAGCCGGGCAACGCGCGGCCCGACAAGATCCCGACGCTGAAGCCCGCCTTCCGCAAGGACGGGACGGTGACTGCGGCGAATTCGTCATCCATCTCGGACGGGGCGGCGGCGCTGGTGCTGTCGGACGACCCCACGGGCGCCATTGCCCGGATCGTGGGCCATGCCGGCCACGCGCAGGCCCCGGCCGAGTTTCCGACCGCGCCCGTGCCGGCTGCGGAAAAGCTGCTGGCGAAGCTCGGCTGGTCCAAGGACGACGTCGATCTGTGGGAGGTGAACGAGGCCTTCGCCGTCGTCCCCATGGCCTTCATGCAGAAGATGGGCCTGTCGCCCGACCGCGTGAACGTCAACGGCGGCGCCTGCGCGCTGGGGCATCCCATCGGCGCCTCGGGGGCGCGGATCGTCGTCACCCTGATCAACGCGCTGCGCCAGCAGGGCGGCAAGCGCGGCATCGCCGCCATCTGCATCGGTGGCGGCGAGGGCACGGCGCTGGCGGTCGAGATGCTGTGACGCACCCCCTGCGGTTGCGGCCTGCCTGAGCAGCGGGATATGATGGACCAGGGCGCCCGCATGGTGTCCCCTTGTCCAGCCGGAGATCATGCCGTGGCCGCAGCGTCGTTCCGGGGGAAATTGCCGCCGTCCGTTCCTGACCATGGCTCCTCTCGCGCCACGCTGCGCGAGGATGGGGACGCGCCGTCGGACAGCGGCACCCGCTATTTCCTGCCCGAAGGGGATGTCTTCCAAGGCAGCATCGGGGCGGCGCAGGACACCGACTGGATTGCCGTCAGCCTGACGGCGGGGCAGCGCCGGACCTTCCGGATGGAGGGGATCTCGCTGGCCGACACCGTGCTTGAGCTGGTCGATGCCAAGGGCGCGAGCCTTGCCTACAGTGACGACGCGGGTGCGCTGGACCGTTCCGAGTTCACCTATGCCGCGACCTCCAGCGGCATCCATTATCTCGTGGCCAGCGGGTTTTCCGCCCATGCCGGCAGCTACCGGATCAGCCATGCGCCCACGCGTCCGGGGCCCGGCCCCGGTTCGGACCTGCTGACGATGACCGAGATCGCCCGCTACCTGACCGACGGCTACTGGACGGATCACGGCTATTTCCGCCATGCCCATGACGCGCGGCAGGGCTCGGTCCTGAGCTGCGACATCTCGCATCTGGGCGCGGCCGAGCAGCGGATGGCGCGGATGGCCCTGAACGCTTGGTCCGAGGTGACGGGGCTGCGCTTCGACACCGCCTCGCGCGCGGGCGGGGCGGCCAGCATCCTCTTTGTCAACGACGACCCCGGCGGGGCCTATGCGATGCCGACGGCGGGCGATGCGGTTGTCGTCTCGTCGCTGATCAACATCCCGGCGGACTGGGCCGAGGGGCCTTCGGCGGGCTTCGACAGCTATTTCTACCAGACCTGCCTGCACGAGATCGGCCATGCGCTGGGTCTGGGCCATGCCGGTCCCTATGACGGCAGCGCCAGTTTCGGCACCGACAACGCTTATGCCAACGACAGTTGGCAGGCCTCGCTCATGTCCTATTTCAGCCAGGCCGACAACACGGTGATCGATGCCAGCTATGCCTATGCCGTGACCCCCATGAGGGCCGACATCATCGCGATGCACGACCTTTATGGCAGGCCGCGCGGCCTCAACGCCGGCAATTCCGTCTGGGGCGAAGGCGGCACGGTCGCGGGCGCCCTCGGGATGGCGAACGGGCTGATGGTGGCGGGCGCGGGCGTCGCCATGACGATCTTTGACCAGGGCGGCAGCGACTGGCTGCGGCTCGGGTCCGACCGGGCGGCGCAGAGCATCGACCTGCGGGGCGGCGCGGTTTCCAGCGTCTACGGGCTGATCGGCAACCTGTCGATCGCCGAGGGCACGGTGATCGAGAACTTGGTCGCGGGGGGCGGCAACGACCTGATCCGGGGCAATGCGGCGGCCAACCGGCTGATCGGCGGGGCCGGGATGGACACGATCCACGGCCATGAGGGTCAGGACACGCTTGAGGGCGGCGCGGGCGCCGACCGGCTGATAGGCGGGCCGGGCGACGACCTTTACATCGCCGATGCGCTGGACCGGCTGGTCGAGGCGGCGGATGGCGGCATCGACCGGGTGCGCGCCACCGTCAACTTCACGCTGCCCGAGCATCTCGAGGCGCTGCTGCTGATCCAGTCCTTCGCGAAATACGGGACCGGCAATGCCGGGGCCAACACGGTGGCGGGCAACAGCCAGGCGAACTACCTGTCGGGGGCCGCGGGCAACGACACCCTGTTCGGGATGGCGGGCGACGACACGCTGGACGGGAACGCGGGCGCGGACCGGCTGGTCGGGGGCGACGGCGACGACCTGTATCTGCGCGACCGCTTCGACACCATCGTCGAGGCGGCGGGCGGCGGCTTCGACACCGTCATCACCCGCCACGACATCGTTCTGGGCGCCCATGTCGAGAAGGTGGTGGTCGAGGGCGATCTTGCGGTGCAGGTGACCGGCAATGGCACGGACAATGTCCTGATCGGCAACGGCGCCCGCAACCTGCTGATCGGCGGCGGCGGCCGGGACGAGATGTCCGGTGGCGGCGGCGCCGATGTCTTTGTCTTCACCGCCGGGCAGGCCGGGCGGGTTCTGGACTTTCAGGACGACCTGGACGCGATCCGCATCGACGGCGCGCGGTCGGCCGGGTTTTCCGCAGGGGACCTGGTTGCGCGGGCAAGCGAAAGTGGCGGCGGGGTGGGTCTGGACATCCTTGGCGGCCTGCTGCGGATCGACGGGGTGACGCTCGACGCGCTGCGGGACGATCTGCTGATCGCCTGACGCGCCGCCGCCTTTGCTTCGCCGTGGCAGGGGGGCTGTCTGCCCCCCATCGCCTTGCGGCGATTCCCCCCGAGGATATTTGAAACCGTCCGAAGCCTCTTTCGGGCGGTTCCTGAAGATGCCGGCGGCGGCCGGACAGTTGCCGGCATGGCTGTCCTTGCGCCGGGCGGGTCCGGTCGGGCCTTTCAGCGGGGAAGGCCCCGGCGGTGGCCCGCAGGGGCGGATCATTGCCGGGGCTTGTCCCCGTCAGACCGACAGGCAGACGTATTTCATCTCAAGGTAATCCTCGATCCCGTGGCGCGAGCCCTCGCGGCCCAGGCCCGACTGCTTGACGCCCCCGAAGGGCGCGACCTCGGTCGAGATGATGCCGGTGTTCACGCCGACGATGCCGTATTCCAGCGATTCCTGCACGCGGGTGATGCGGCCCACGTCGCGGGCGTAGAAATAGGCGGCAAGCCCGAAGATCGTGGCGTTGGCCTTTTCCACCACCTCGTCCTCGGTCTCGAAGCGGAAGAGGGGCGCGAGCGGTCCGAAGGTTTCCTCGGTGGACACCTTGGCGTCGGCGGGCACGTTCGTCACCACCGTTGGCTGGAAAAACGAGCCGCCGAGGTCGTGGCGCTTGCCGCCGGTGACGACCTGCGCGCCCCGGTCCAGCGCGTCGGCGATATGCTCCTCGACCTTCTCCACGGCATCGGCGTTGATCAGCGGGCCGGTGGTGGTGCCGTCCTTGAGACCGTCGCCCACGGTCAGCTTGTCCACGGCCTTCGCGAGCCGCCTGGCGAACTCGTCATAGACGCCCGCCTGCACATAGATGCGGTTGGCGCAGACGCAGGTCTGGCCGTTGTTGCGGAACTTGGAGGCCATCGCCCCTTCCACCGCCGCATCCAGATCGGCGTCGTCGAAGACGATGAAGGGCGCGTTGCCGCCCAGTTCCATCGAGCATTTCAGCACCTGGTCGGCCGCCTGCCGCAGCAGGATGCGGCCCACCTCGGTCGAGCCAGTGAAGGTCAGCTTGCGGACCAGCGGGTTCTCGCAGAACTCCTTGCCGATGTCGGATGACCGGGACGAGGTGACGACCGACAGGATGCCCTTGGGCAGCCCCGCGCGTTCGCCCAGCACGGCCAGCGCCAGCGCCGACAGCGGGGTTTCCGCCGCCGGTCGGGCGACGAAGCCGCATCCGACGGCCAGCGCCGGGCCGCATTTGCGGGTGATCATGGCATTGGGGAAGTTCCAGGGCGTGATCGAGCCCACGACCCCGATCGGCTGGCGCAGCACGGTGATGCGCTTGTCGGCCATGTGGCCGGGGATCGTCTCGCCATAGACGCGCTTGGCTTCCTCGCCGAACCACTCGATGAAGCTGGCGCCATAGGCGATCTCTCCCTTCGCCTCGGGCAGGGGCTTGCCCTGTTCGGCGGTCAGGATAGTGGCGAGGTCGGCCTGGTTCTCGATCATCAGGTCGAACCAGCGGCGCAGGACCTGGGCGCGTTCCTTGGCGGGGCGGGCGGCCCAGTCCTTCATGGCAAGGTGAGCGGCCTCGATGGCGCGGGCGACCTCGGCGCGGGAAAGGTCGGCCACGCGGGCGATCACGTCGCCGCGGGCGGGGTTCTTTACCTCGAAGGTTGCGCCGTCGTCGGCGTCCACCCACTCGCCCGCGACAAAGGCGCGGGTTTCCAGCAGCGAGGGGTCCTTCAGCAGCATCTTCAGGTCGGTCGGATGGGCGGTCATGGGCGGCTCCGGGCAGGGTTCCTGTCCGCGCAAAGGTGAGCACCCCGGCGGCCATTGTCCAGCGTTCGCCGGAACGTGAACGAACCCGGCCGCGGGGCCTCGCATTGTCCCCTCGCTCAAGGGCCAGACGCCCGGAACCCGACGGAGATTTTCATGCCGAAGCTTTTTGCCACCACGACCATTGCCGCGCTGACCATGGCGGGGGCTGCCCTTGCGCAGACCGCCGCCACATCCGCCCCGACCACGGCGACCGCCGCCACCGACCTGAACCTGCGCTCGGGCCCGCAATCGACCGCCCCCATCCTGGGCGTCATCGCCAATGGCGACGAGGTGTCCGTCGCGGGCTGCATCGAATCGGCCAACTGGTGCGAGGTCACCTATGACGGCCAGCAGGGCTGGGCCTACGGCGACTACCTGACCGCCCGTGTGGGGGAAGAGCCGCAGCCGCTTTACGAAAACCGCCAGGCCGTCGGCGTGGCGGTGATCGAGGCGCCTGCCCGGAACCCCGTCGAGGGCCAGAACACCGCCGTCGGCGCGGCGGGCGGCGCGGCCATGGGCGCGGTCGTCGGCGGCCCCGTGGGCGCGCTGGTCGGCGCCGCGCTGGGCGGCACCGCGGGCAATGTGGCGACGCCCGAGCCGGCGCCCGAGGTCCGCACCTACATCACCGCCAACCCGCAGCAGCCGGTGATCCTGGACGGCGAGGTCGTCCTTGGCGCGGGCATCCCGGAGTCGGTGACGCTGTACGAGATCCCCGGCCAGTCGGACTATCGCTATGTCGTCGTCAACGACCTGCCCGTGCTGGTGAACGACGAGCGCCGCATCGTTTACGTCTATCGCTGATCGCCGGGGCCTCCCTCTCCCCATTAGGCGAAACCGGGGCGGGGCCATGCGCCTCGCCCCTTCTTCATCCGCGCGGGTCGCGCCAGCAGGGTTGCAGGTCGCCGGGCGCGGGGGTCGCCTCGAAGATCCCCCGCGCCACCGCCCGGGCCAGCACGCAGGCCGCCGCATGGCCCAGCCGGAACGGATCGCCCGCCCGCCGGCCGGTCGAGACGGCAAAGACCAGGTCCCCGTCGAAGGGCGTGTGCGAGGGGACGATCGCCCGCGCCAGCCCGTCATGCGCCGCCACTGCCAGCCGCGTCAGCGCCGCCTTGTCCAAGGCCGCATCCGTCGCGACGATGGCGATGGTCGTGGCCTCGCCCTGCCGCTTTTCGAGCGCAGGCTCATGCCCCGGATCGAACGGGCCGCCCAGGCCGAGGCCGCCGAACTCGGCCCCCATCTCCCATGGCCCGGCCCAGAACTGCCCCGAGGGCGCGGTGACGGACCCCAGCGCATTGACCGCCACCAGCGCGCCCAGGGTCGTTCCATCCTCCAGCACCGCCGAGGCCGACCCGAGGCCCCCCTTCCACCGCGCCGTCATCGCCCCCGTGCCCGCCCCGGCCGTGCCAAGGTCGAATTGCGTGCCCGCCGCCTCATGGGCCTGCCGCCCGAGCGCCGGATAGGGGCTGTCCTTCCAGCCCTTGTCGCCGCCGTTCAGCAGGTCGAACAGGATCGCCGCCGGCACGATGGGCACGCGTGCATCGCCCACCGCGAAACCCCGGCCCGCCGCGCGCAGGCCGGCCATGACGCCCTCGGCCGCGCCGAGGCCGAAGGCCGAGCCGCCCGCCAGCACCAGCGCATCCACCGCCTGCACCATCTTGTCGGGCGCCAGCAGGTCGGTCTCCCGCGTCCCCGGTGCCCCGCCCATCACGTGGACCCCGCAGGCGAAGGGCGCATCCGCCGTCAGCACCGTGACGCCCGATTTCAGCCGCGCGTCCTGCGCGTTCCCGACCCGCAGCCCCGCGACGTCGGTGATCAGGTTCAACGGTCCGGGGCGCATGTGTTTCTCCTTTGTGTAAATATCCCGGGATCGTCGTATGCGACGATGGGGCAGCGCCCCGGTCCGGCATCTCCACCTCGCCCTGAACCACCCGCCCGCGCAAGCCGTTGTGCAGGACCGCACCGCACCCTAGATCATCCCCCAAAGCGACAGGAGCACGCCATGCCCACCCCGACCCACGCCATCTACAACCGCCCGCTCGACACGCCCACGCCCGCGGGCTTCGAGGAGATCGTGCTGGGCATGGGCTGCTACTGGGGGGTCGAGCGGCTGTTCTGGCAGCAGCCCGGCGTCTTCCTGACCGAAGTGGGCTTTGCCGGCGGCACGGTCCCGGACCCCACCTACAAGCAGGTCTGCGGCGGCCGCACGGGACATGCCGAGGTCGTGCGCGTCGTTTATGACCCCAGCCGGATCAGCACGGAACAGATCCTCAAGCTGTTCTGGGAAAACCACGATCCCACGCAGGGGAACCGGCAGGGCAACGACATCGGCGACCAGTACCGCTCGGCCATCTTCACCACCAACGACAGCCAGGCCGCCGCGGCCGAGATGACCCGGGTGGACTACGGCAATCGCCTTGCGGTCGAGGGCTACGGCCGCATCACCACCCAGATCGCGCCGCTGGACCATTTCTGGCGCGCGCCCGAGGACCTGCATCAGCAGTATCTGCACAAGGTGCCGGACGGCTACTGCAACCTGCGCGGCACCGGCGTGCAGGCCTCCCAGGCCAGTGCCCTGCATGAGGCCACGGTGGGCGACGGCGACGGCAACCCGGAACCCTCGCCCTCGTCCAGCGGCGGCAGCTCGGTCGCGGCCGGCGGGGCGGCCTGATGCCGACCTGGACCGCGCTGACCCACCTGCAGGGCCGGGAGGCCGCCGAAGGACTGGCCGAGGCCTGCGAGGACCTGGAACCCGAGCCCGTCGGCAGCGGCGTCTTCGAGATCGAGGACGGTTCCGACCGCTGGGAAGTCGGCGTCTATTTCACCGAAGCCCCCGACGAGATCGCGCTGGCGCTGCTGGCCGCCGCCCATGGCGCCCGGCCCTTCGCGATTTCCGAACTGCCCGAGGTCGACTGGGTCGCCCATGTCCGTCGCGAGCTGACCCCGGTCGAGGCCGGGCGCTTCTTCGTCCATGGCGCCCATGACGCCGAGCGCGTGCCCGAAGGGGCCGAGGCGCTGCTGGTCGAGGCCGCGATGGCCTTCGGCACCGGCCACCACGACACCACGCGCGGCTGCCTGCTGGCGCTGGACCGCATGATCGCAGAAGGCGAGACGCCCGAGCGGGTGGCGGACATCGGCTGCGGCACCGCAGTCCTCGCGATGGCGGCGGCGAAGGTGCTGCCGGGGGTGGTGCTGGCCTCGGACATCGACCCGGTGGCGGTCGAGACGGCGCAGGCGAATGTGATCGCCAACGGCCTTGCCGGCCGGGTCGAATGCGTGATGGCCGAAGGCTTCGGCCATCCGCTGCTGCATGACGCGGGGCCTTATGACCTTGTTTTCGCGAATATCCTCAAGCAGCCGCTGATCGAGCTTGCGCCCGACATGGCCCGTCATCTCGCGCCCGGCGGGAGGGCGATCCTGTCGGGCATCCTGCTGGGCCAGGCCGAGGACGTGGCCGCCGCCTATGCCGGGGCAGGCCTGCCGCTGCAGCGCCGCGACGACCTTGGGGAATGGGCCACGCTGGTGGTCGGACGCCCGGCAGAGGGCTGAAACCCGGTCTCGATCCGCCCGGCGCTGGCCGTCAGGGCCGGACCCCGGACGCGGCTTTCCGGCTTCAGGCCGGGCGTGCCGGCAGACAGGCGGTCGGCCTTGCCCGGTGCCAGCGCCCGCGTCGGGCTGTTTGGTCCGCCCAGAACCCGGCTCGCAAAAGTGTCCTCTGGCGGCGCTCGGGGGCGTTGCCCTGTTTCACGGGGCGGCTCTGGCCCCCATCAGGAAGGCGCGTCCGGCCGCATGGATGCGGGGGAGGAAGGGGTATCCCGGAGGAACGACCGGACCCTTCGGCACGGCCGGTCAGGCAGTTTTTTCCGATGCACATATGATGCACGGGCAATGCACGGGTGATGCACATCCGCCGGGTTGCGGAGAGCCGGCGGCGAGAGGTCGATGAACAGGATCTTCTTGCCCGCGTCCCGGTGATCCGCCGCGTTGGCGGAACGGTCGCTAGGCCCTCTTTCAGCCCCATCGGCGCGCCGGTGACAATGCAGGGGCCATGGGGCCACCTGCCCGGATGCACGGGTGAGCATAGGCCCCGGCCGCGTCACTCCTGCGGGCGCGCCCTCGGGCGGCGGATGCCGTCGGGTGGGGCGGTCTCGTCCGGTCCGGCGTCCTGGAACAGCGGCGGTGGCACCGGGGTGGTCAGGCGGCCGTTCTCGATGGTGACGCGGTCGGGGCGGATCGAGATGCCCTCGGCCTCGGCGATCTCGTCGGGGGTGGGGCCGTTCCCTGTTCCCGCCGCGGGGGCGCTGTCGCCGGAACCTTCGCCGCCGGTCACGATCGCGCCGGGCGGAAGGGGCTCGGCGGCGGGCGCGGGGCCGCCGGTCACGCCGCGGGTGATGGTGGCCGAGGGCGGGGCGCGGTCCAGCGGCTCGGGCGAGAGCAGGCGGAACTCGATCCGGCGGTTGGCCTCGCGCCCGGCGGGGGTGTCGTTGGGGCCAAGCGGGCGGGTCTCGCCATAGCCCACGGCGACCATCCGCGCCGTGTCGATGCCCCCCTCGGCCATGGCGTCCAACACGGCCTGCGCGCGCTGGGCGGACAGGTCGCGGTTGAAGCTGTCGGCGCCCTGCGAATCGGTATGGCCGCCGATCTCGATGCGGAAGCCGGAACAGCGGGCCATTGTCGCGGCCAGGGCCTCGATGACCGGGGCCACGTCGCCGGCGATGATGGCACGGTTCGGCTCGAAGCCGATGGCGGATTGCTGCACCGTGGCGTTCAGCGCGTCCACGCAGTCGGTCCCCGAGGGCAGGTCCACCGCCGGGTCCAGCCGCGGGTCGTAGATCAGCGACAGCTCATAGACCGCCCCCGTGCCCAGCCGCGCCGCCAGCAGATCGGCGATCTGCGGCGCGGCGGTGGGGCTGGCGGTGGTGCCGGAAAGCCGGATCAGGTCGGGTGTGACCGTGGCCGTCCCCCGCTCCATCGCGCCCATCGCCTCGATCGCGGCGAAAAGGCGGGCCGTCCAGCCGGGAGGCGTGCCGGGATGCACCGCCAGGCCGCTGTCCACCGCGCCGAAGCGGGCGCCGGCGAGGCTTGCCAGCGCCTCGCCCGTGCCTTGGTCGGTGATGGCGCCGCGCAGCCGGATGCCCCCGCCATCCGCGGCGGCGGCAAAACTCGGCGGCGGGTTGTCCGCGTCCGGCGGCGGGGCCTGCGTGGCGTCCAGCGCGAAGCCGGGGGGCAGGGCCTCGGTCAGCCGGTCGCGGGCGGCGGCGAAACCCTCGGGCGGCACGTCATGGGGCGCGGCCAGAGTCACCCGCAGGTCGTGGATCGCCAGCCGCCCCTGCGGCAGCGCATTCAGCGCGGCGATGCCCGCGACCGCCGCGTCGGCCCAGTCCGGCGAGGGCGCGCCCAAGCCCAGCGGGCAGGGCGCCGCATCGGCCCCGGCCTGCGCGGCGGCCGACAGGATGCGCCCCAGCGCAGGCTCGGTGTCGGCGGCGCAGCGGTCCATGCGCGTGCCCTCGGCCGTCCTGACCAGTTCCAGCGCAAAGGGCGAGATCAGCGGGCGCGGCGCGGAAATCTCGGTGACAAGGGTGACGCCCTCGGGGACCGCCGCCGCGAGCGATTGTTCCAGCCGCGCCTTTTCGCCCTCGCCATCGGTGATGGCCTCGATCTGGACGCGGCCCGGCGTCACCGCGATCCTGGCCCGCGGCATCTGCCCGGCGGCCTTGACCGCGAAGGCCACGGCCTCGTCCCAGCCCTCGGGGGCGGGGTGGTCGGCGGTTTCCAGAAGGTCGGTCAGTCCGCCGGTCCCCGCCGCGCGTTCCAGCCGCGTCAGCAGGCCGTCGCGGTCGGTCGCAGCAGGGGCAAGGCCGATCACCGAGGTGCCGGCTTCGCCCCGCAGCACCTCGAGCCGGAAAGACGGGGGCGCGGTCTCGGGCGGGCGGGGAACCTGCGTTGCGTCCTCGATCCGGGCAAAGCGCGCGGCCTCGGTCGCCAGCGCCACGGCGCGGATGCGCTGAACCTCGTCGGGGGCGGTGCCGGTCAGGCGCAGGGTCAGGCCCTGGGCTTCCGCCCCGGCCCAGCCGGCCCCGGCCTGATCCAGCGCCGCCTGCACCTGCGCCAGCGTGTGCCGTTCAAAGGCGGGAACGGCCCGGCGGCCGGCCTCGTAGGCCCCGGCCGCGCCCGCGGCCAGCAGCGCCAGCCCCAGAAACCAGTTCCGCACGGGGCGGGGTTTGGATGTCCTTTCGCCCATCATCGGGCCTTTCGTTCTTGATCCCGCCCGGCATCGGCGCGCGGGGCGGGTTCGGCAATCACGCCAATCCGGCCAGGAACAGCGCGCCCGCGACGATCAGCCCCGCGTCGCGGTTGGACCGGAACAGCCGCAGCAGCGCCGGGCTGTCATGGGGGTCGAACCGGCGCAACTGCCACGACAGATGCAGGGCGAAGCCCGCGATCCCGGCGGTGCCGATCATCGCCTGCAGGACCGAGGGCCGGGTCGCCGCCACCGCCGCCGCCAGCAGCACGACCGCGCCCGCGGCAAAGCCCAGAAGCCAGCGCGGGCTGTCCTTGCCGAACAGCCGGGCGGTAGATTTCACCCCGATCAGGGCGTCATCCTCGGCGTCCTGGTGGGCGTAGATGGTGTCGTAGAACAGGGTCCACAGGATGCCCGCCGCATAGGCCAGCAGCGGCGCCGGGTGCAGGCTGCCGCCATGCGCGGCAAAGGCCACCAGCACGCCCCAGTTGAAGGCGAGGCCCAGAAAGACCTGGGGCCACCAGGTGAAGCGCTTGGCAAAGGGATAGATTGCGACCAGCGCCAGCGAGGCCACCCCCAGCGCGATGGCCGCCGCGTTCATGGTGAAAAGGATCAAGGCGCCGATGGCAAGCTGCGCCCCCAGCCAGATGAAGGTGCCCTTCAGCGTGACCTGCCCCGAGGGCAGCGGGCGCGATCGGGTGCGCGCCACCGAGCCGTCGATGTCGCGGTCGGTGATGTCGTTCCAGGTGCAGCCCGCCCCCCGCATCACCACCGATCCGATGGCGCAGGCGACCACCACCCAAAGGTCCGCCCACAGCGGCCGGTCGGTCATCATCGCCAGCCCCGTCCCCCACCAGCAGGGCAGCAGCAGAAGCCAGGTCCCGATCGGCCGGTCGGCGCGGCTGAGGCGCAGCCAGGGGCGGGTCGCGGGCGGGGCCAGCCGGTCCACCCAGTTGCCGCGCGGCGCGTCCGCAACCGTGGCCATGGCCTGTGGCGTTGAGACATCAGACTGCATAGGGTCCGCCGTCATGGGAAAGATCAGGCTTTACATAGATCACCGCTTCGCCCCGGGACAACCCGTGCCGCTGGACACGGACCAGTCACATTATCTTTCAGCGGTGATGCGGCTGGGCGCGGGGGCCGAGATCGCGGTCTTCAACGGGCGCGACGGCGAATGGACGGCGCGGCTGGTCATGGCGTCCAAGCGGGGGGGCGAGGTCGAGCTTGTGGGGCAGGCCGCGCCGCAGCTTGATCCGCCGGACCTGTGGCTGGTCTTCGCGCCGATCAAGAAGGCGCGGACCGATTTCATCGTGGAAAAGGCGGCGGAACTGGGGGCGGCGCGCATCCTGCCGGTGCAGACCGACCACACCAATTCGGAACGCATCCGGCAGGATCGACTGCAGGCCCATGCCGTGGAAGCCGCCGAGCAATGCGGCGGCACCTTTGTCCCGCCGGTCGAGGCGCTGGTGCCGCTGGCGCGGCTGCTGGACGGCTGGGATCGGGGGCGGCGCATCCTCTGGGCGGACGAGGCGCTGGCGGGGCCGGCCGAAACCCTGGCGGGGCTGCCCGGCGGTCCCTGGGCGGTGCTGATCGGGCCGGAAGGCGGCTGGTCCGAGGCCGAGCGGCGGCGGCTTTCGGGGATGGATTGCGTCCACCAGGTCAGCCTCGGCCCGCGGGTGCTGCGGGCGGATACGGCGGCGGTGGCGGCGCTGACCTTGTGGCAGGCGGCGCTGGGAGACTGGCGCCGAGAAGCCTGCGCCAGGGCGTGAATGGCTGCGACAAAGGGGCACTCTTGCGCAAGGAAACCGGCCTATTGTCCTAAAGGGTGAAAGTTTCTGCGAAGAACGTTATATCCAGCGACGGAACATTCGCAGGCTCGCGCATTTGCGAGCTATGTTAACGCAACGTAAATAAGGGCTTGCCATGCAGGGCGCGCATGGCTGAGCTTCTTCTTTGGACGTGGTCAGAAGTGGGGCGCGGACCTATATCACGGGCACTGATGAACATTGCTCGCGATTGGCGCGGGCCGCAAGAAAAAATGGGTTCCTGACATGTCGGCCATCGACACCTTCCGCGTTGTCCCCTCGGCGGCGCGTCCTGCCGGTATCTTCGATCGCATCGCCGCGACCGTCCGCACCTGGGCGGATGTGCGCGAGACGCGCAACCAATTGAATGCCCTGACCGACCGCGAACTGGCCGACATCGGCCTGACCCGTGGCGACATCGAGCGGGTTGCGCGCGGTCTCTGATCGTCACCGTCTGGATAGCGATAAAGCCGGGGCCGTCGAAAGGCGCCCCGGCTTTCTCATGTCCGGGCCTCGGGGGGCGGCAGGACCGCGTCCCGCCTCAGATTCCCGCCTCGACGATGGCACGGGCCAGGATCGGCACGCTGTCGCGGTTCAGCCCGGCGATGTTGAGCCGCGAATCGCCGACCATGTAGATGGCGTTGTCGTCCTTCATCTTCGCAACCTGCTCGGGGCTCGCGCCGAGGCGCGAGAACATGCCGCGGTGCCGCTCGATGAAGTCGAAGCGGTCGCTGCCGGTCAGGTTCCGCAGTTCCGCCGCAAGCTGCTGGCGCAGTTGCAGCATCCCCAGCCGCACCTCCTCAAGCTCGGCCTTCCAGTCGGCGGTCAGGCCCTCGTCGTCGAGGATCACCTGGACGATCCGCGCGCCGTGATCGGGCGGGAAGCTGTAGTTCTGGCGGTTCAGGTAGGCCATCGTCCCCTGCGCAAGATCGCGCGTGGCGGCGTCCCTGACCTGCGCCAGCAGCATCCCCGTCCGTTCGCGGTAGATGCCGAAGTTCTTGGAACAGGAGGCCGCCACCAGCGCCTCGGGCGAACGCGACACGATCAGGCGCGTCCCGGCCGCGTCTTCCTCCAGCCCGTCGCCGAAGCCCTGATAGGCGAGGTCCACCAGCGGCACCGCGCCGGTGCGGTCAAGGATGTCCGCGACCTCGGCCCATTGCTTCATGGTCAGGTTGGCGCCGGTCGGGTTGTGGCAGCAGCCGTGCAGCAGGATCAGGTCGCCCTTCTTCGCCCGCGACAGGTCGGCCTTGAGCCCCTCGAAATCGACGCCGCGGGTCGTGTCGTCGAAATAACGGTATTCGACGAAAGGCACGCCCATGAATTTCAGGATCGACAGGTGGTTGGGCCATGTCGGGTCCGAGACATGCACGGTCAGGTCCGGGTTGCCGATCCGCGCCAGTTCAAGCGCCTGCCGGATCGCGCCGGTGCCGCCAACGGTGGACAGCGCCGCGGTGCGGCTGTCGTCCAGCCCCTCGCCCAGCACCATCCGCGACAGCGCGTTCAGATAGGCGGGTTCGCCCGCAAGCGCGGTATAGGCCTTGGTGGTCTCGGCGTCCCAGATGCGGCGCTCGGCGTCCTTGACGGCGCGCATCACCGGGGTCAGCCCCGTCGGGTCCTTGTAGACGCCCACGCCCAGGTCGATCTTGCCCTGCCGGGTGTCGGCGCGGAACTCGCCCATCAGGGCAAGGATCTTGTCGGGGGCTTGGGGCTGCAGGCTGCCGAACATTCAGGCGTCTCCGGTTGCGATCTTGAGGTCGGGGTAGCTGCCCCATTCGGCCCAGGCCCCGTCGTAAAGCGACCAGTCCCGCTTGCCGATGCGTTCCAGCGCCAGCGCGAGGCTGGCCGCGGTGATGCCCGAGCCGCAGGTGGTGATGACGGGGCGCGACAGATCCACGCCCGCCGATTCGAAGGCGGCGCGCAACTCGTCCACCGGCTTCATCGTGCCGTCGGGGGTGTAAAGCTGGCCCACGGGGAGGTTCTTCGCGCCGGGGATATGGCCCGCGCGCAGGCCGGGGCGGGGTTCGGGCTCGTCCCCGCGGAAGCGGGCCGCGCTGCGGGCGTCGATGATCTGGTGGTCGCCCAGCTTGGCCGCCGCCGCGACCTGCGTCACGTCGCGCACCAGCCCCGCCTGCCGCTGCACGGTCATGTGGCGGTCGCGGGTGATCGGGGGCATGTCCTCGACCGGCCGTCCCTCGGCCTGCCACTTGGCAAAGCCGCCGTCCAGCACCGCCACGTCGGCCTTGCCCATCAGCCGGAAGATCCACCAGACGCGGGCCGCCGAATGGACGTCCGAATTGTCGTAGACCACGACCTGGTGGCCGTCGCCGATGCCCATCGCCCGCAGGCGGCTGACGAACATCTCGGGTTGGGGGGCCATGTGGGGCAGGGGGCTGCGGCTGTCGGCGATGGCGTCGATGTCGAAGAAGCGCGCGCCGGGGATATGGGCGGCATGGTATTCCGCCTGCGCGTCGCGCCCCGTGGCCGGCATGTGCCAGCTTGCGTCGATGATCCGCAGGTCGGGATCGTTCAGATGCGCCGCCAGCCAATCGGTCGACACAAGCGTCTTCGGATCGTCCATCCTTCCCTCCTCGGCCCACGAGCACCGGGCTTTCTTAGCCTCGGGGCGCGGGCAGGACAACGGGCCTTGACCGGGCAAGTGCGAGGGGGGAACGATGCGGCATGGACCTGCAACGCTTTCACGACGCGCAGACGCGCGACCAGGCCCGCGCGGTGGCGGAACTGCGGGCGGGGCGGAAGGTGAGCCACTGGATGTGGTATGTCTTTCCGCAACTGGCGGCCTTGGGGCGATCGGGGACGGCGAAGCATTACGGCATCCGCGATCTGGCCGAAGCGCGGGCCTATCTGGCCGACCCGGTGCTGGTCGCGAATCTGCACGCGGCGGCCGCGGCGATGCTTGAGAACGCGGGCACCCCGCCCGAGGCGGTGCTGGGGCCGGTCGATGCGGTGAAGCTGCGGTCCTGCGCGACCTTGTTCCGCGCGGCGGGCGGGGGCGAGGTCTTCGACCGGCTGCTGGCGGAGTTCTTCGGCGGCGCGGCGGACCCGGCGACGCTGGCGGCCTTGTGGTAGCAGGGAACGGATGCGGTCTGCGCCTAAGGCTTGGGCGTTCCCATCAGGAGCAGAAGCACGACAGCCAAGGCGGCAATCAGGCCGGTCACAAGACCGATGCCCAGAAATGGAGCGATCTCATGAACGAAGTTGAACCAGGGTCCACGCCTCTGCCGGCGCAGCAGTCGCTCGGCCATGAGTTTGCGTTCCTCGGCCATCAGCCTGTCGGCCTCGGCGTTCAGCCGGCGCGTTTCTGCCAGCAACCGGTCCAGATCGGTCTTGGTGTCGCTCATCCTTGATCCGCAAGCCCGGCGTGGCACATTGCTTTAATGTGCACCGACATCGCGGCTCACGCCAGTGACTGAACAGGCAGGTCCGTCTCAGCCCTGCTTCAGCAGACGCTGCTTTTCGCGGCCCCAGTCGCGCTTGGCCTCGGTCGCGCGCTTGTCGTGGTTCTTCTTGCCCTTGGCGATGCCCAGCTTCAGCTTCACGATGCCGCGGTGGTTGAAGTACATCACCAGCGGCACCAACGTCATGCCTTCGCGCCCCGTGGCCTGCCACAGCCGCGACAGTTCCTTGCGGCTGACCAGCAGCTTGCGGTGGCGGCGTTCCTCGTGCCCGAAGACGCCCGCCTGCTTGTAGGAGGAGATGTAGCCGTTGATCAGCCACAGCTCGCCCTGTTCCACGCTGGCGTAGCTTTCGGCGATGTTGGACTGGCCGGTGCGCAGCGCCTTGACCTCGGAGCCGGTCAGGACGATGCCCACCTCGATGTCGCTTTCGATGAAATAATCAAAGCGCGCCCGCCGGTTCTCGGCGATCACCTTGTAGTTCGGGTCGGATTTTGCCTGGGCCATGGTCGGCGTGAGATAAGGGCGCGGGCGGCCGCTGTAAAGCTGCGGGCTTGCCCTTGTCGCCGCTTGCCCCCAGTTTGCGCCCGATCTGCGACAAGGGGGCGAGGCGATGCGGCACGGCGGACGGATACTGGCGGATGCGCTGAAGGCGCATGGGGTGGAACGGGTCTTCTCGGTGCCCGGCGAAAGCTTCCTTGCCGCGCTGGACGGGCTTTACGACGCAGGAATCCCGAACACCGTCTGCCGGCAGGAAGGCGGGGCCGCGATGATGGCCGAGGCCTGGGGCAAGATGACCGGACAGCCGGGCGTCTGCTTCGTCACCCGCGGGCCGGGGGCGGCCAACGCCAGCGCCGGGGTCCATGTGGCCAGGCAGGATTCGACGCCGATGATTCTCTTTGTCGGCCAGATCGCGCTGGCCGACCGCGACCGCGAGGCGTTTCAGGAGGTGGACTACCGGCAGATGTTCGGCGGCCTTGCGAAATGGGTGGCCGAGATCGACCGGACCGACCGCATCCCCGAATATGTCGCCCGCGCCTTCGACCTGGCCCAGTCCGGCCGCCCCGGCCCGGTGGTGCTGGCGCTGCCCGAGGACATGCTGTCGGCGGAATCCGACGCCCCCGACCTGATCCCCGCGCCACCGCCCGTCCCCGGCATCTCGCAGGCGCAACTGGCGGCGATCACCGGGGCGCTGGCTGCGGCCGAGCGGCCGCTGGTGGTTCCCGGCGGCTCGGTCTGGACGCAGGAGGACGGCGACCGGCTTGCGCGTTTTGCGGCAGGCTGGGGCCTGCCGGTCGCCGTGCCCTTCCGCCGCCAGTATCTGATGGACAACCGGCTGCCGAACTACGTGGGCGATCTTGGCGTCGGCATGAACCCGAAGCTGGGCGAGGCGCTGCGGCAGGCGGACTGCGTGCTGTCGCTGGGTTCGCGGCTGGGGGACACGCTGACGAACGGCTATGACCTGATGAGCCCGAAGGGGCAGGGCAAGCGGATCATCCACGTCTACCCCGACCCCGACGAGATCGGGCACCTGTGGCGGGCCGATCCCGGCATCGCCGCCTGTCCGCGCGTGGTGCTGAAGGCGCTGGCCGAGGCCCCCGCGCCGCGCCAGTGGAGCGACTGGACCGCGGGGCTGCGGGCCAACTACGAGGCATGGCGCAAGCCCAGGGAAACCCCCGGCGCGGTGAAGATGGAGCGGGTGATCACCTGGCTGTCCGACAACCTGCCCGAGGATGCCATCATCACCAACGGCGCAGGCAACTTCGCGTCCTTCATCCATCGCTATTTCCAGTTCAAGCGGGGCGAGACGCAGCTTGCGCCGACTTCGGGCTCGATGGGCTATGGATTGCCCGCGGCTGTGGCGGCCAAGATCCGGCATCCGGGCCGCACGGTCGTCTGCGTGGCGGGCGACGGCGACATCCAGATGACGGTGAATGAACTGTCCACTGCGGCGCAGGAGGGTGCTGCGGTGATCGTGATCGTGGCGAACAACGGCCGCTACGGCACGATCCGCATGCACCAGGAAAAGACCTATCCCGGCCGCGTCTCGGGCACCGACCTGTTCAACCCGGACTTTCCCGCGCTCGCCCGCGCCTATGGCGGGCATGGAGAGCTTGTGGAACGCGACGAGGATTTCGCCGGGGCGTTCGAGCGCGCGCAAGGCGCGGGCACGCTGGCGGTGATCGAGCTGCGGCTGGACCCCGAGGCGCTGACGACCGGCGCGACGCTGTCCGAGACCCGCGCGGCGGCCGAGGCGGCGACGGCGAAGCCCGCGCCCGCACCTGCGCCGGCGGTGGCCGACAGCGCCGCTGAGCCGCCTGCGCCAGGGGGACTGCTCAGCCGGCTGTTCGGCAAGGGCTAGGACAGGGCGGCAGGGCAGGCGGCAGAGGCTGCGTCGGCAACGTCCGCCCAAGGGCTGGCGCAGCCGAGCCGGCCCCCTTGCGCCGCCTTCGCCCGGGCGGGCTTGCGAGGACGGCGGATTTGCGCTTCTGATCCGCGCATGAAATCGACCCTCGCGCCCCTGCCCGCCAGCCTGCCCGACGCCGTGCCCTTTGTCGGCCCCGAAACGCTGGAACGCCGGCGCGGCGGGGCCTTCCGTGCTCGGTTGGGCGCTAACGAAAACGGCTTCGGCCCCTCGCCGCTGGCCGTCGAGGCGATGCGGAAGGCCGCCGCCGAGGTCTGGAAATACGGCGATCCGACGAACCACGACCTCAAGGCCGCGCTTGCCGCCCATTGCGGCGTCGCCCCCGAGAACATCGTCGTGGGCGAGGGGATCGACGGGCTTCTGGGCCTCGCCGTCCGGCTGATGGTGGCGCCGGGGGATCGCGTCGTGACCTCGGCGGGCGGTTATCCGACCTTCGATTTCCACGTCACGGGCTTTGGCGGCGAACTGGTCCGCGTGCCTTACCGCGACGACCGGCAGGACCCGGCCGCGCTGGTGGCGAAGGCCGCCGGGACCGGCGCGCGGATGGTCTATCTCTGCAACCCCGACAACCCCATGGGCGGCTGGCATCCACCCGAGGCGGTCGAGGCCGCCGTCGCCGCCCTGCCCGAAGACATCCTGCTGATCCTCGACGAGGCCTATGCCGAGTTCGCCCCCGCCCTGCCGCGGATCGACCCCGCCGATCCGCGGGTGCTGCGGATGCGGACATTCTCCAAGGCCCACGGGATGGCGGGTGCGCGGATCGGCCATGCCATCGGCGCGCCCGGAATGATCCGCGCCTTTGACCGGGTGCGGAACCATTTTGGCGTCAACAGCGTGGCGCAGGCGGGGGCGCTGGCGGCGCTGGGGGACGGGGCGCATCTGGCCGGGACGGTCCGGCGGGTCGCGGAGGCGCGCGAACGCATCGCCGCCATCGCGCGGGACAACGGCCTTGCGGCGCTGCCCTCGGCCACGAATTTCGTCGCCATCGACTGCGGAGGGGACGGGGACTTTGCCCGTGCGGTGCTGGCGGCTCTGGACGGGCAGGGAATTTTCGCCCGGATGCCCTGGGTCGCGCCGCAGAACCGCTGCATCCGCGTCAGTTGCGGGCCGGGGGAGGAACTGGATGCCTTCGCCGAGGCGCTGCCGAAGGCGCTTGAGATGGCGCAGGGGTAAGCGGTGCGTGCTTCGCACGCACCGCTTACCGCCCTCAATGCGGGGTTGTCTGGGAAAACCCGTTGATGACCACGACCCCGGCAAGGATCAGCGCGATGCCGATCACGGCGGGCAGGTCGGGGATCTGCCGGAAGACGAGGATGCCGACGCCCAGGGTCAGGATGATTCCCAGCCCGCTCCACAGCGCATAGGCGATGCCGAGCGGCAGGTAGTTCAGCGCCTGCGACAGGAAATAGAAGGACACGAGATAGGCCACGGCCATTCCTGCGGTCGGCCAGACCCGCGTGAACTGCTGCGACAGCATCAGCAGCGAGGTGCCGATCACCTCGAAGACGATGGCGACGGTCAGGACGGCGTAGGCCATGCCCAGCGCCTCAGATCAGTCCCGCATGGGCCATGGCGGCGTCGATGCGGGCGCGGGTGGGCGCGGTCAGCGGCGTCAGCGGCAGGCGCACGGTTTCCCCGCACATCCCCAGCCGCGACAGGGCGTATTTGACCCCGACAAGCCCCGGCTCAAGGAAGATCGCGATATGCAGGGGCATCAACAGGTCCTGCAGCCGCAGCGCTTGCGTATAGTCGCCCGCAAGGCAGGCGGCCTGCATCCGCGCGCAGAGCGCGGGCGCGACGTTGGCCGAGACCGAGATGCAGCCCCGGCCCCCTTGGGCGTTGAAGCCATGGGCCGTCGCGTCCTCGCCCGAGATCTGCAGGAAGTCCGGGCCGCAGGTGATGCGCTGCTGGCAGACCCGTTCCAGCCTGCCGGTCGCGTCCTTGACGCCCGCGATGCGCGGCAGCTTCGCCAGTTCGCCCATCGTTTCGGGCGTCATGTCCACCACGGACCGGCCGGGGATGTTGTAGATGATGATCGGCCGGTCGGTCGCGTCATGGACGGCGGTGAAATGGGCGATCAGGCCGTCCTGCGTGGGCTTGTTGTAATAAGGCGTCACGATCAGCAGCCCGTCGGCGCCGACCTCGCAGGCGTGTTGGGCCAGCTCGATCGCCTCGTGGGTGTTGTTCGACCCCGCCCCCGCGATCACCGGCACCCGGCCGGCGGCAAGGCGGACCACGGCCTCGACCACCTCGCGGTGCTCGTCATGGCTCAGCGTCGGGCTTTCGCCGGTGGTGCCGACGGGGACAAGGCCGTGGCTGCCCTGTTCGATCTGCCATTCGACCAGCCGTTCCAGCGCGGGCCAGTCGATCTTGCCCTCGCCGGTCAAGGGGGTGACGAGGGCGGGCAGGGACCCTTGGAACATGACTCGATCCTGACGATTGTTTCGCGCGGGCATACAGCCGGGCGCGCGGGATGCCAAGCGCGCCTGCCGCGGATGTGAGTTGCCCCGGCGCCCCGACGCCCCCAGATTGGCGCGCATGACGGGGACGACATTCAGACTCGCGGCGCTGGCGCTGGCGACCGCCTTGGCCCTGCCCGCACAGGCCGAGGACAGGGGCGCGATGACCCGCGCGCTGGCGGCGGCGGCGGCAAGGGACTGGCCGGCCGCCCCCGCGGGGCCCCGGCCCCCGCGGCGGGGGGCCGGGGGCGGGTGCCCCCGCGGGGGGGGGGGGGGGGCCGGGCGGGGGCGGCCCGTGGCGCGGGTCGCGCGGCAGTCGGGGCAGATGGCGGTGGACCTTGTCCTGTGGCAGCGGCTGCGGGGGGGGCAGGGGACATGGGGCGAATACCGCGATTTTGCCGCCCGCAACCCCGACTGGCCGGGGATGGAGCTTCTGTTCCGCCGTGGCGAGGCCATGATCCGCCCCGGCCTGCCCGCCGCCGAGGTGCTGGGTTGGTTCGGCGCGCGCCTGCCTGAAAGCCTTGGCGGCGCGAATGCCTGGATCGCCGCCCATCCCGAAGCGCAGCGCTCCGAGGCCGCCGCCCGGTTCTGGATCAGCAGCGCCGCGCTGGATGCCGCCGAGGAAACCGCATTCCTCGCCGTCCACGGCGCCGCCGTTGCCCCGCATCACGCGGCCCGGCTGAAGGTGCTGCTGGATGCCGGCGAATGGGCGGTGGCCGAGCGGATGCTGCTTTACGTCACCGGGCCGGATGCCGATCTCGCCCGCGCCCGCATCGCGGTGCAGGCGCGGCGGACGGGGGTGGACCCGCTGATTCTCGCATTGCCCGAAGACCTGCGGAACGATGCGGGGCTGGCGCTCGACCGCTTCCGCTGGCGGGTGGCGGCAAAGCAGGGGGAGCTGGCGCGGCAGTTGATGCTGGAACGCTCGACCTCGGCCGAGGCGCTGGGGAACCCCTCGGCCTGGGCGGGGATGCGGCGGGACTATGCGCGCGAGGCGCTGCGCAAGGGCGACTGGGCGCTGGCGGAACGCTTCGCGGCGGGGCATTTCCTGCCGGCAGGCGACAGCGGCGCGGTCGATCTGGACTGGATCGCGGGATATGCGGCCCTGCGCGCGGGGGCAGCCGACCGGGCGGCGGCGCATTTCGCCCGGCTTCCGGCGGCGGATTACAACGCGATCACCGTCGCCCGCACCCATTACTGGCAGGCCCGCGCCGCCGAGGCGCTGGGCGATCAGGGCGCGGCCCGCGCGGCTTATGGGAAGGCCGCCGCGCATCAGACGGCCTATTATGGCCAGTTGGCGGCCGAGAAGATCGGCGCGCCGATGCAGCCCGCGCTGGCCGTGACCGGCGCGGCGGTGGACAGCCTGCCGGACTGGCGCAGCTCGGCGCTGACGGGGAACCGGCTGTTCCAGGCGGGATTGTGGCTGATCGCGGCAGGAGAGCCCGCGCAGGCGCAGCGGTTCTTCCTGCATCTGGCGACCGGCGCGGCGCATGAGGACATCGCCCGCATGGGCCGGGTGATGCTGGAACTGCGCCGCCCCTGGGACGCCCTGCGGCTGTCCAAGGCGGCGGCGGCGAAGGGCGGCGTCTATCCGGCGCTGCATTACCCGCTGACGGGGCTGGAGGCCGAAAGCTTCGGCCTGCCGCCCGAACTGGTCATGGCCATCGCCCGGCAGGAAAGCGAGTTCAACCACACCGTCCAGTCCCATGTCGGCGCGCGGGGGCTGATGCAGGTGATGCCCGACACGGCCCGGCAGATGGCGGGCGTCATCGGCGAGCCTTACGATCTGCCCCGGCTGACGCAGGACGCGGGCTACAACGCGCGGCTGGGCGCGGCCTATCTGGAAGGCTTGCGCAACCGCTTCGGCAATTCCATCGCGCTGGTGGCGGCGGGCTACAATGCCGGGCCGGGGCGGTCCTCGCGCTGGCTGCGCGATTTCGGCGACCTGCGGGACGGGGGCGCCGATCCGGTGGACTGGGTCGAGATGATCCCCTTTGACGAGACGCGCAACTACGTCATGCGCGTGGCCGAGGCGCTGCCGATCTACCGCGCCCGGATCGCGGGCCATGCGGTGCCCTTCGTGCCGGGCTGGGACCTGAGCGGCGGGGTGTCCAAGCCCCGGCGGGCCGAGGGGCTGCTGGTGCTGGCCGCCTCGGCCCGGCCGCCCGCGCCGCCTGCCTGGGTGGGCGAGGCCGCGGGCCATGCGATGCGGCTTGCGATGGCGGGTGGGCCGGTGGCGCTGCCCGAGGCTGCCGCGCCGGTCATCGACGCGGGCGAGGGGCAGGACCTGCCCCGGCCGCAGGCGCAGATCGCAAGCGTGGCCGAAAGCCTCGACCCGCCAAAGATCCCGCCCGCGCCGCAGCGGCGGCCCGAGGATTTTTCCCCGCTGCGCGAGACCGGGAACCTGCCTGCCGAGGCCGCCCCTGCGCCGGAGGCCATGCCGGATGAGGCGATCCTGCCGGTCCCCGTGGTCGAGATCGTCAGCGGGGCCCAGCCTCTGCCCGCGCCTTCTGCAGCGTCCGCCACCAGGTGAACAGCCCCGCGCCGACGATGATCAGCATCCCGAGGATCACGTTCGGCCGGACCTCCTCTCCCAGCAGCAGGACGCCGATCAGGCTGACCCAGACAAGCTGCGTGTAGGAAAAGGGCTGCAGGCTGGAGGCCTCGGCCAGCGAATAGGCGCGGATCAGCAGGTAGTGGCTGATCACGCCGCAGATGCACAGGCCCGCCATCCAGGGCCAGTCGGCGCGGGCGATGGGTTCCATGTGCCAGGCGCCCACAAGGGTGATGCCCGCGACCCCCGCGATGCCGGTCCAGAAGAAGCTGACCTCGGCGCTGTCTTTGGCGGACACCAGCCTCGTCAGCAGCCCGTAGACCGCGAACATCAGCGCCGCGATCAGGGGAAGGATCGCCCAAGGCGAGAAGACGCGCAGCCCGGGTTGCAGGATGATGAGGATGCCGACAAAGCCCGCGCCGACCGCGGCCCAGCGGCGCCAGCCGATGCGTTCCCCCAGCACCGGGCCGGACAGCGCCACGACCAGCAGCGGGTAGGCGGTGAAGACGGCATGGGTCTCGATCAGGCCCAGCTTGACGAAGGCGGCGACCATGATGACGATCTCGAAGACCAGCAGCAGCCCGCGGGTGATCTGAAGCACGGGGTAATGGCTGCGGGCGGCGCTGCGCAGCCCGCCGGGGCCGCGGGCGGCCATGGCCAGCACGAAGACCGCGAAGAACCAGTAGCGCACCATGGTCACGAAGATCGGCGAATAGGCGGTGCCGAGATGGCGGGCCAGCCCGTCCTGGATCGCAAAGATCAGGCTGGTGATGCAGACCAGCAGGATCGCGAGGCCCTGCCGGTCGTCCGGGCGGAGGGGCTGCGGCGGGATTTCCGGCGCGGGATGAAGCGGGGCAGGGGCAAGCGGCGCCGGCGCAGCGGCCGGCGAATCAGGGGAAAGCATGAAGGGGCACCGCGACAGGCGAGATGACCCCGGCGCTCGCCCCTCGGGAGGCAAGTGTCAAGCCGGGCCAGCCCCGCAAAAGGGGAAAGGCCGGAAGGCGTGCAGGAAGGTGACGGTTCCGGGCGCCTCAGTCGCGGCTGCGGACGATGCCTGCGAAGGTTTCGAACAGTTGCGGGTTGGCGCAGAGGATGGTGCTGGAATCGGCGATGGGGCCGTCATGGTCGCGCAGCGGTTCCACGAAGCCGCCCGACTCGCGCACCAAGAGGATACCCGCGGCGATGTCCCAAGGCTGGATGCCGCGTTCCCAGTAGCCGTCGTAGCGGCCCGCCGCGACATAGGCCAGATCCAGCGCCGCCGAGCCCCAGCGGCGCACGCCCGCGCAGACCGGCATCAGCCGGGCGAGGTCCTTCAGCGTCGCGGGCAGGGTGGTCTTTGCGCCAAAGGGCACGCCGGTGGCGAAGATCGCGCTGTTCATGTCGCGCCGCCCGGACACGCGCAGGCGCTTGTCGTTGACGAAGGCGCCGTCGCCCTTTTCGGCGGTGAACAGCTCGTCCTTGGCAGGGTCGAGGATGACGGCGGCGACGATCTCGCCCTTGTGTTCCAGCGCGATGCTGACGGCCCAGTGGGGCAGCCCGTGCAGGAAGTTGGTGGTGCCGTCCAGCGGATCGACGATCCAGCGGCGGGTCGGGTCCTCGCCCGCCTCATGGCCGGTTTCCTCGCCCACCCAGCCATAATTGGGCCGTGCGCCGCGCAGTTCCTCCTTGATGATCCGCTCGGCCTCGCGGTCGGCGCGGCTGACGAAGTCGCCGGGGCCTTTCGACGAGACCTGAAGGTTTTCCACCTCGCGGAAGTCCTTGACGAGGCTGCGGCCCGCCTTGCGCGCGGCCTTGATCATCAGGTTGAGGTTGGCGCTGGGCATGGGGGAATCCTCGGGACGGGCTTGGGGGCAGGCCCCTTTAAGGCCCCCGCCGCCGGAAGGAAAGGCGCACCGCGCGCCTCAGCCGTCGCTTTCAGGCCGCATGGCGGCAAGGATGGCGACCGCGCCGGCCAGGACAAGGGCATCCTCGACCAGCCCGGTGGGGGTCTGGCCGTGATCCTCGATCGCGGCCATCCGTGCCCGCCAGCCGGGATATGAGGCCGCGATCGCCGTGATCCCGCCCAGCGCCGCCCCTTCCAGAAAGCGGCCGCGCGGGGCCAGCGCCCCGGCCGCAAAGCCGGTCATGATGAAGCGCGCGGCAAGCCCGAGCGGCACGATCCGGTCGGGGGCGCTTTTCATCTTGTCGCCCGCCAGTTCCGCCAGCGCCAGCGCGACCGCGCCGCTGGCCACCGCCGGATCGCGCAGGAAACTGGGCGCGGCGCAGTCCCGCGGCAGGTCGTCCCGCGCGGCGGCCACGGCCACGGCGGCCAGCGGCGTCATGGATCGCTGGCCCCCGACGAGGCCCATGAGGAATGAGGCGAGCATGGTGTTTTTCCCGAGATGTTCAGGAAGGGAAACTCCGCCCGCGGCCTTCCGGGTTCCCGCGCTCAGCGCGATTCGCGCGCCAGGCGCAGCATGTCCTGCATGAAGGCAAGCTCGCGGTCGCCCTCGCGCAGCGCCGCGTAAAGCCTGCGCGTGACGCCGCTGCGGCCCAGGGGCAGCGTCACCAGATCGGGATTGTCCGCCTCGCGCTGCAGCACCCAGTCGGGCAGGACCGAGACCCCCCGCCCCGAGGCGACCAGAAGCAGGATGACATCGGTCAGCTCGATCTCGCGCACCGCCGCCGGACGCACCCCGGCGGGGTCGAGGAAATGCGAGAAGACGTCCAGCCGCGCCCGGTCCATCGGGTAGGTGATCAGCGTTTCCGTGGAAAGGTCGGCGGGTTCCACGACGTTGCGCCCCGCCAGCGGATGCGCGGCGGGCACCACCAGCAGCGGGTGATAGTCGAAGAGGGGCTCGAACACGACGCCGGGCAGGTCCTCGGGGTCCGATGAGACGACAAGGTCGGCCTCGCCCCGCATCAGCGCGGGCAGGGCGGTGAAGGCCAGCCCCGCGCGCACGTCGATGTCCACCTGCGGCCACAAGTGACGAAAGGCGTCCAGCGCGGGCAGCAGCCAGTTGAAGCAGGCGTGGCATTCCATCGCGATATGCAGCCGCCCGATCCGGCCTTGGGTGACGCCGCGCATCTCGGATTCCGCGGCCTCGACCAGCGGCAGCACCTGCCGGGCCAGCGCCAGCAGCCGCAGCCCTGCGGGCGACAGGCGCATGGGCTTGGTCTGGCGCAGGAACAGGGCGGTGCCCGCCTGATCCTCAAGCGCACGGACCTGATGCGACAGCGCCGACTGGGTGATGTTCAGCACCTCGGCCGCGCGGGCGAGGCCCCCCTGGTCGTGGATGGCGCGGATCGTTCGCAGGTGGCGCAGTTCAAGATGCATGGGATTCATGTCAAAGTTGCGGAAGATGAATTTGTCTCACGGCCAAGGTCGTGGCACAAGGCGGGTGAAAGGATACCTGCCATGACCACGCCCTCTGTCAGCTTCGAGTTCTTCCCGCCCCGGAACCTCGACCAGTCCTTCAAGCTGTGGGAAACGGCGAACGCGCTGGCGCCGCTGGGACCGGATTTCGTGTCCGTGACCTATGGCGCGGGCGGCACGACCCGGCAGTTGACGCATGAGGCGGTGACGGCCCTGGCCGCGAACTACGGGCTGAACGTCGCAGCGCACCTGACCTGCGTGGATGCCTCGCGCGCCGAAACCATGCGGATCGTGGACGACTATGCCGCGGCGGGCGTGCGCGAGATCGTGGCGCTGCGGGGCGACCCGCCGCAGGGGGCCGACCGCTTTGCGCCCCATCCCGAGGGCTTCGCCGACTCGGTCGAGCTGATCGAGGCCATCGCCGCGCGGGGCGGCTTCACCATCCGCTGCGGCGCCTATCCCGAGCCGCACCCGGAAAGCCCCGGCACCAGCACCGACGTGGAGTGGCTCAAGCGCAAGGTGGATGCGGGCGCGTCCAGCGCGATCACCCAGTTCTTCTTCGACGCGGATGTCTATTTCCGCTTTCGCGACGCCTGTGCGGCGGCGGGGGTCTCGGCCCCGATCATCCCCGGCATCCTGCCGATCCAAAGCTGGTCGGGCGCCCGCAAGTTCGCCGCCCGCTGCGGCGCGAGCGTGCCCGCCTGGGCCGACGAGGCGTTTGCCAAGGTGGGTCCGGAAGGCGAGCGGCGGCTTGCCGTGGACATGGCGGTCAATCTGTGCCGCCGGCTGATCGAGGACGGCGTGGACCGGCTGCATTTCTACACGGTCAACCGGCCGCAGATGACGCTGGCCGTCTGCGAGGAGCTGGGGATCGCGGCCCCGCAGGCCAAGGTCGCGTAAGGTCAGGGCACCACCCCCGAAAGGGGTGACGCCTCGAAGGCTCATTCGAAGCCCATCACCGTCAGTTGCCGCATCTCGCCGAAGCCGTTGAAGCGGGTGTTGGTCACGACCGAATAGGCGCCCGCGCCATGGAAGACGACGTAATCGCCTTCCTCGATGTCGTCGGGCAGCGAGATCTCGCCCGGCAGGCGGTCAACCGAATCGCAGGTCGGGCCGAAGACCACGCGGCCGTGGCTGTTTTCGCCGCGCAAGCGGCCTTCGGGCGTCAGCACCTCCAGCCGGTCGAGGTTGCCGATCACCGGCAGTTCGTTCATCCCGCCATAGACGCCGTCGTTGAGGAACACGTTTGTCCCGTCGCGGACCGCCTTGACGCGGGTGATGATGGCGAAGGCGTCGGCGCAGATGCCGCGGCCGGGTTCGCAGACGAGTTCCGGGGCGTCCGTGCCGAAGGCTTCCGCCGTGGTGCGGCCGATCAGCTCGAAGATCGCGGACAGGTCGGGCTCGACCCCGTGGACGCGCCACGAGGGGAAGCCCCCGCCGACGTTCAGGCGTTTCGGATGAACGCCTGCCATCTGGGCGATCTCGGCGGCGGTGCGGATATACTGCTCCCATGCGTGGGGATCGGTGCATTGCGTGCCGGGGTGGAAGGTCAGCGAGGCGATGTAGCCTTTCTCATGGACCGCGCGCAGCAGGTCCGCCGCAAGCTCGGGGCTGGCGCCGAACTTGGACCCGAAGTCATAGGCCGCGCCCAGCACCGGCAGCTTGAAGCGGGGGGAAATTTCGCAGTTTTCCGCAGGCACCTGCTCGAACAGCTTGTCCAGTTCGGTCCGGCTGTCCACCGACCAGGCCTTGATGCCCGCCGCCACCGCATGGGCGATCTCGGCGCGGCTTCGCACCGGGTTGTGGTAGTGGCGCGCGGCCATCGGGGCGAGGCGGCCGATCAGGTCGATCTCGAAGGGCGAGGCCACGTCGAATCCCTTGATCCCCGCCTGCACGAGGTTCTGGATCACCGCCTCGTCGGGGTTCGACTTGACGGCATAGGTGACGAAGCCGGGAAAGCCCGCCAGGAAGGCGCGGGCGCGGTCCTGCAGGACGGTCGGCGCGAAGACCATCACCGGGTTCTCAGGCTTGAGGCTGCGGACGATCTCGGCCGGGTTCTCCCACACGGTCTTGGCCAGGTGGCCTTCGGTCAGTCCCATGCGCAATCCTTTCCATGTCCGGGGGTTCGGCCGCTCAACGCGGAAGGCGCCCTATGGGACGCATTCGGCACGATGAAAAGGATGGATCGCCGCGCGGGGCCGGTTAATGTGACCGGCAAGGCCGTCAGATCGACGAGAGGGACCATGGACGACACCGACCGCGCGATCATCGCGCATCTGGGGCAGGATGCGCGGATGTCGGTGGCGGTGCTGGCGCGGCGGCTGAAGCTGGCGCGGTCCACCGTGCAGGCGCGGCTGGAGCGGCTGGAAACCACCGGCGCCATCGCCGGATACACCCTGCGGCTGGGCGAGGCGGCGCGGGTCACCCGCATCCGCGCGACCTGCCTGCTGACGATCGAGCCGCGGGCCCAAGGAGCGATCCTCGGCCGGCTCAAGGCGCTGCCGGCGGTCGAGAAGGTGCATTCCACCAGCGGGCGGGTCGATCTTCTGCTGCAACTGGGCTGCGCATCGACGGTGGAACTGGACGAGTTGCTGGACCGCATCGGCAATCTCACGGGGGTGCGGTCGTCGGAAAGCCTAGTGCATCTGTCCACCAAGTTCGACCGGGCGGTGTAAGGGTCAGCCCGCGAAGGCGCGTTCCAGCCCCGCGAGGTCCAGCTTGACCATGCCTCGCATCGCTTCGGCCGCACGGGCGGCGGCGGCACGGTCCTCGCCCCGGATCATGTCCATCAGGCACCGGGGGGCGATCTGCCACGCCACGCCCCAGCGGTCGCGCAGCCAGCCGCATTGTTCAGGGGCGCCGCCGTCCAGAAGCGCGTCCCAGATGCGGTCGATCTCGGCCTGCGTGTCGCATTCGATCAGCAGCGAGATGGCGTGGTTGAACGGGTCCATCGGGCTGCCGCTGAAGGCCACCACGGGCTGGCCCGACAGCGTGAATTCCACGATGGTGACGCTGCCGGGCGGGCCGGACGGGGTCTCGATGGGCATCGTCGTGACGTGGTCGATCCGGCTGTCCGGGACCACCGAGACATAAAGGCGGGCGGCTTCCTCGGCGTCCGAGTCATACCACAGATGCGGGATGAGGCGGGTCATGCGTCTTCTCCTGCGGGAACGGGGCGACGCAGCCGGAACAGGTCCACGAAGCCCTGCCCGCGCCCAAGGTCGCCGGTGAAACGGACCCGTCTACTTGCGGCGACATCCGCCAGCGGCACGGGGCCGTAGATCGTCGCGGCCATGTCGTTCGGGTGGCCGGTAAAGCTCATCTCTCCGATTGCCGCGTCGGTGCGGCGGATGTGCAGGCCTTGCGCGTCGGTGGTCAGGGCGAAGGCCTCGCCCTCCATCTCGAACCCGGCGGTGAAGCGTCCGGCGGGGTGGATCATCGCCTCCATCGACAGCATCAGCGAAGTGGGGCTGATCGGCAGCCGGGGGTCGTGGCCCGGCATCGCCGCGCCCCAGCGGCAAAGCTCGCGCAGCACCGGGCGCAGGCCGAGGCCGCTCTCGGACAGCTCATAGGCCGGGGCGCTGGCGGGGGCGGGCAGGCTGCGGCGGCGCAGGATGCCCGCGCGCTCAAGGTCCTCCAACCGGCGGGTGAGGATGTTGCTGGCCACGCCCGGTAGCCCGGCGCGGATGGCGCCAAAGCGCTTGGGGCCCAGCATCAGTTCGCGCGCCACCAGCAGCGCCCAACGATCGCCGATCAGGTCCAGCGCATGGGCGGCGATGCAGCCCTCGCCATAGGTCTTGCGGTTTTCTGCCAATGCCACGCCTCCTGCTGGCAGGATACAACATTTCAGTTGCTTTTTGCAACCGATATGGCAGCCTGAGTCGCATCGGACGACATCCCACCGGAAAGGACGCGAGATGCCTTACTACACCGGATCGGTTACCCCCGTGCCGAAGACCAGCAAGGACGCCTATCTGCAGATCAACCGCCGCGCCTGGCCGCTGATGCGAAAGCGCGGTGCGGTCCGCATGGTCGAGACCTGGGCCGAGGACCTCCAGCCCGGCAAGCAGACCGACTTCCTGCGGGCCGTGGACGCGCAGGACGGCGAGGCCGTCAGCTTCGGCTGGGTCGAATGGCCCGACCGCGCAACCTCGGACGCCGCCTGGGCCGACATCATGCAGAACCCCGAGGAAATGCGCCAGACGATGGGCGAGACGCCTTATGACGGCAAGCGGATGATCTTCGGCGGGTTCGAAGCCTTTGTCGCCGATGGCAGCGACAAGGGCGGCGGCTATTACCAGGGCTTCCTGACGCCGGTGCCGGAAGGCAACCGCGAGGCCTTCGAGAAGCTCGCCCATTCGGCATGGGAGGAGATGTTCAGGCCCTTCGGCTGCATGGGCAATTTCGAAAGCTGGGGCGACGACGTGCCGCGCGGCAAGCTGACCGACATGCATCGGGCGGTCGACGCGAAGGAGGGCGAAGTCGTCGTCATGTCATGGGCCGGCTGGCCCGACCGCGCAACCTGCGAGGAAGCGGGCCGCAAGATGCAGTCCGCGATGGAGGGCCAGCCGATGCCCGACATGCCCTTTGACGGCAAGCGCATGATCTGGGCCGGGTTCGAGACGCTGTTCGACAGCGACCGGGCCTGAGGAACGCAATGCGTGGCGCAGGGCCTTCTGCGCCACGGCCGCGCGGCAGCACGGTCGGGAGAGAGACATGACCTGTCAGGGCAACCCCTGCTGGTACGAGCTGGGGACCGGCGACCTCGACGCGGCCCGCGCCTTCTATGCCGGGCTTCTGGGGTGGGAAATCATGGACGCGGGCATGAAGGATTTCACCTATCTGCTGGCGCAATCCGGCGGCGAGATGGTCGCCGGGATAATGTCGCTGGAGGGTCAGGAGTTTGCGCCACCGCCGAACTGGCTGATCTATTTCGCGGTGGATGACTGCGACCGGACGGCCGAGGACATCGGCAAGGCGGGCGGCCGGGTGATGCGCGGCCCGGCCGACATCCCCGGCACCGGCCGCTTCGCCATCGCGGCCGATCCGCAGGGCGCGGTCTTCGGCATCCTTGAACCAGACATGACGGGCATGAGCGCCGAGGATGTCGCCAAGGCGGAACGCGGCGAGGGCGCCTTTGACCAGGGAAAGGAGGGGCACGGCAACTGGCATGAGCTCATGACCGCCGACCCCGAGGCGGGCTTCGACTTCTATGCGGGGCTTTTCGGCTGGACGAGGGGAGAGGCGATGGACATGGGGCCGATGGGCTCCTACCAACTGTTCCGCCACAAGGGGACGGACATCGGCGGGATGATGGGCCTCGGCAACGCGCCCATGCCGGCCTGGCTGCCCTATTTCGGCGCCAATGGCATCGACCACGCTATCAGCCGCGTCAGGGCGGCAGGCGGCGCGGTGGTCCATGGTCCGGCCGAGGTGCCGGGCGGCGCCTTTGTCGCCACCTGCACCGACCCGCAGGGGGCGTGGTTCGCCCTGGTCGGCCCGCGCGAGCATACCGCCTGACCGTCCGCTTGCCCCTTGGCGCGTGGCCCTTGCTTCGGTAAGTCCGAGCCCAAGCAAGGGAACCGACCGATGAGCATGGACAAGACCTTCGACGCCACCGCAGCCGAGGCCCGCATCGCAGCCGAGTGGGACAAGCGGCAGGCCTTCGCCGCAGGTGCCAACGCGAAACCGGGGGCGCCCAGCTTCTCGGTCGTGATTCCGCCGCCGAACGTCACCGGCAGCCTGCATATCGGCCACGCCTTGAACAACACGCTGCAGGACATCCTTGTCCGCTGGCACCGGATGCAAGGGCACGACACCTTGTGGCAGCCGGGGCAGGACCATGCGGGCATCGCCACCCAGATGGTGGTGGAGCGCCGGATGGCCGAGGCGCAGGAGCCCGGCCGCCGCGAGATCGGGCGCGAGGAGTTCCTGCGCAAGGTCTGGGCCTGGAAGCGCGAATCCGGCGGCACCATCACCGGCCAGCTTCAAAGGCTGGGGGCAAGCCTCGACTGGTCGCGCAACGCCTTCACCATGTCCGGTGCCCCCGGCGCGCCCGAGGGCGAGGGTGGCAACTTTCATGACGCCGTGATCCGCGTCTTCGTGGACATGCATGACAAGGGCCTGATCTACCGGGGCAAGCGGCTGGTGAACTGGGACCCGCGCTTCGAGACCGCGATCTCGGACCTCGAGGTCGAGAACCGCGAGGTTGATGGCCAGATGTGGCATTTCAAATATCCGCTGGCCAGCGGCGAGACCTATGAATACGTGGAACGCGACGCGGACGGCAACGTGACCCTGCGCGAGACGCGGGACTACATTTCCATCGCCACCACGCGCCCCGAGACGATGCTGGGCGACGGCGCGGTGGCGGTCCATCCGGGGGATGCGCGCTATGCCCCCATCGTCGGCAAGCTCTGCGAAATCCCGGTCGGGCCGAAGGAACATCGCCGCCTGATCCCGATCATCACCGACGACTACCCGGACCCGGATTTCGGCTCGGGCGCGGTTAAGATCACCGGGGCGCATGACTTCAACGACTACGGCGTGGCGATGCGGAACGGCATCCCGCTTTACGCCCTGATGGACGGGCAGGCGCGGATGCGCGAGGACGGGTTGTCCTATGCCGAGGCCGCCGCTATCGCCACCGCCGCCGCGCGGGGCGAGGATGTGGGCGACGTCTCCACTGTCAACCTTGTTCCCGAGGACCTGCGCGGGCTCGACCGCTATGCAGCGCGCGAGCGGGTGGTCGCGGCGATCAACGCCGAGGGTCTGGCGGTCACCGATGCCGAGGGCAATCCTTGGGTCGAGCGCAGGAAGATCATGCAGCCCTTCGGCGACCGATCCGGCGTGGTGATCGAGCCGATGCTGACCGACCAGTGGTTCGTGGACACCGCCAAGATCGTCCAGCCCGCCATCGACGCGGTGCGCCAAGGCCGGACCCGGATCATCCCCGAGCAGCATGAGAAGGTCTATTTTCACTGGCTCGAGAACATCGAGCCTTGGACGATCAGCCGCCAACTGTGGTGGGGCCACCAGATCCCGGTGTGGTATGGCCTCGATCTGGAAGCGCCCGATTTCCGCGACGATCAGGGCGACGGCCAGCTTGACCCGGTCGAGATGCTGCGCCTGCTGAACGACGACCGGCTGGTGCGGCCCGGCGAGATCCAGCATTGCGCCGCCAGCTTCGACGAGGTGCGCGCCAAGTTCTTCGACGAGCTTGCCGCCCAGCCCGCGCCTATTGCCACGGGTTCGGTGATCGAGGTCGAGGACCGCGAGGCGGCGGTGGATGCATTCGCGGCGGGACTGGCGGAATACCAGACCACGGGCGACCCGACCCGCATCGTCTATCCCGTCTGGCGCGACCCGGACGTGCTGGACACCTGGTTCTCCTCGGGCCTCTGGCCCATCGGGACGCTGGGCTGGCCCGAGGACACCGAGGAACTGCGCCGCTATTTCCCGACCGACACGCTCATCACCGGCTTCGACATTATCTTCTTCTGGGTGGCCCGAATGATGATGATGCAGCTTGCCGTGGTGGGCGAGGTGCCCTTCCGCACCGTCTATGTCCACGGGCTCGTCCGGGACGAGAAGGGCGCGAAGATGTCCAAGTCCAAGGGCAATGTCATCGACCCGCTGGACCTGATCGACCAGTTCGGCGCGGACGCGCTGCGCTTTACGCTCACCAGCATGGCCGCGATGGGCCGCGACCCCAAGCTGGGCCCGAAGCATGTCGAGGCGAACCGCAACTTCGTCACCAAGATCTGGAACGCGACCCGCTTCGCCGAGATGAACGGCGTGTTCTCGGCCGCCACGGGCCAGCCCGCGCCGCGGCATACGGTGAACCGCTGGATCATGGGCGAGACAGCGCGCGCCCGGCTGGCCCTGGACGAGGCGCTGGGGGCTTACCGTTTCAACGACGCGGCGCAGGGGCTTTACGCCTTTGTCTGGGGGAAGCTCTGCGACTGGTATGTCGAGTTCGCCAAGCCCCTGTTCGACGGCGAATACGCCGAGGAAACCCGCGCCACCATGGCTTGGGTGATCGAGCAGGCGATCACGATGCTGCATCCGATCATGCCCTTCGTGACCGAGGAGATCTGGGCGCTGACCGGCACCCGCGCGAAAATGCTGGTGCATGGGGACTGGCCGGGCTACGGGGCCGAACTGATCGACCCGGTGGCGGACCGGCAGATGAACTGGGTCATCGGGCTGATCGAGGGCATCCGGTCCGCCCGCGCCCAGATGGGCGTGCCTGCGGGCGCGAAGCTGGACCTGATCGTGACCGAGGCCGACCCCGCCGCCCGCGCGGCGCTGGCCGCCAATGCGCCGCTGGTCGAGCGGCTGGCGCGGGTGAACCCGCCCATTGATGGCGCGGCGGGACGCGGGATGATTGCGGTGGCGGCACCGGGCGCGTCCTTCGCGTTGCCCCTCGGCGAGGTGATCGACGCGGGCGCCGAGACGGCGCGGCTGGAGAAGGCGCTTGCGAAGGTCGAGAAGGACGCGGCAGGCTTGCGGGGGCGGCTGTCGAACCCCAGGTTCGCGCAGAACGCCGACCCCGAGGTGATCGAGGACACGCGCGGCAAGCTGGCCGATCTGGACGAGGACATCGCCCGCACCCGCGCCGCGCTGGAGCAGTTGAGGACTTTTTGACCCATTGGTTTGAACGCATCGCCCTGCGGCGCATCGACGAGGCCGCCGCGCGGGGGCAGTTGAGCGGGCTGAGGGGCGAGGGCAAGCCCCTGGACCGCGACCGGCTGCGCGAGACCTCCGAAGATGTCATGTACCGCATGATGTCCGACGCGGGCTTCCTGCCGCCCGAGCTGCAGATGGCCAAGGACATCGAGGCCAAGCGCGCGGTGCTGGACCAGATCGAGGACGAGGCCGAGCGCACCCGTCTGAAAAAGCAGATCGCCCTGCTGGAACTGAAGCGCGGCATGGCCGCCGACCAGCGCAGGCGCTTCGCGTCGGGCTGAGGCGCAGGGCGGTGCGGTTGTGCCCCAAGATGGGTATCTGGGTCAGGAAGAAGACCCGGGCGTTGTGCTGCGGGTTCATGGGCGGTTTTCGGGACACGTAGGGTGCGTGATTTCCGCCGCGGCTTGGCGGATGGTGCGTGCAAAGCACGCACCCTACATCGTTGTCCCCCGAACTGTTCGTCGTAGGGTGCGTGGTTTCCACGCACCGTTATCCCTCATTGCAGGCGGAACCCGTCGGGGATGCGGTCCTGCTTGAGCAGGAGCAGATCGGCCATCAGGGCCGCCACGGCGGGGGCCATGCCGAAGCCGATCTTGAAGCCTCCGTTGGCGACGAAATGGCCCGCGCGTCCGGGCCATGCACCCAGCAGGGGCGCGCGGCTGGCGGCGCGGGGGCGGACTCCGGCCCAGCGGTCGATCACCGGGGCATGGGTCAGGGGGGGGCAGAGGGTGCGGGCACGCTCGATCAGGGCATCGAGTTGGGCGTCGGTGCTGGCGGGATCGTCGAAGTCGCGTTCTGAGGTCGAGCCGATCGCCACTGTGCCATCGGCATGGGGGACGATGTGCAGTCCTTCGGCAAAGACCTGTGGCGCGTCGGGGGCAGTGTGGGCCAGCAGGGCGGACTGTCCCTTGATGCCATTGCCGATGCTGCGGCCCAGATCTGCGGACAGGGCGGCAAGCCCCGCGGCCCCGGTGGCCCAGATGGCCGGGCCGTCCATCCTGTCCGGCGCTTGCGGCCCGGCGTTTTCCTCGATGGTGCCGCCCCCGGCCCGGATTGCCGCCGCCAGCGCGACACCGGCGCGGCGGGGAGAGAGGCGGGCGGTCAGGTTGTCCACAAGGTAAAACCCGCTCGCGCTGACGGGCAGCAGGGTGCCCTCGGGCGCATCGGTCAGGTCCATGCGGAAGGGCGCGGGCCAGACCTCGGCCGCCGCCGCGATGCGGGCGTGGAGGCGGTCCAGCGTGGCAGGATCGGCGGGCTGGATGCGGCCGGTCCGCGCGTAACCGGGATCGGTGCCGCCGACTTGGGCGATCTCGGCCCACCATCTTTCCGCCGCGACCAGCGCATCAAGCTGCATCTGCTTCTTGGCATTCCAGTTCTCGGGCGCATGCGGGGCCAGCGCCCCCACCGTGCCGCCGCTGGAGCCTGCGCCGATATGCGCGGCCTCGATCACCCGCACGGCGGCGCCGCGCTTCAGGCATTCCCAGGCGCAGGACAGGCCGAAGATCCCGGCGCCGATCACCGTCACCCTGCTTGCCATCGCATCGCCCTTTCCGCATGAGCCGCGAAAGGAGTTAGCGCCGATGACCGATGACGACCAGAGCGGGCTGGACTGGCGCGGCGCGATCCCGGTGTCGCGGCGCTTCGACGATCCGTATTTCAGTCTCGCCGGGGGGCTGGAGGAGACTCGGCATGTGTTTCTGGCGGGCAATGACCTGCCCCGGCGGCTGCGCCCCGGTTTTCATGTGGCCGAGACAGGCTTCGGCACCGGGCTGAACCTGCTGGCGCTGGCGCAGGTCGCGACCGTGCCGCTGCGCTTCACCAGCTTCGAGGCCTTTCCGATGACCGTGGAGGACCTCGCCCGTGCCCATGCGGCTTTCTCGGAACTGGCCCGGCTCTCGGCCGAGCTGCAGGCGGGCTGGGGGACCGCCGGATTCCGCGTCGGGCAGGTCATGGCCGAGATCATCCCCGGCGATGCCCGCGAAACCCTTCCCGGATGGCCGGGGCAAGCCGACGCATGGTTTCTGGACGGGTTCTCGCCCGCCAGGAACCCCGAACTCTGGTCGGACGCCTTGCTGGATCAGGTCGGCCGCCACACCGCGCCGGGCGGCAGCTTCGCCACCTACACCGCCGCGGGCCATGTGCGCCGGGCGCTGGCGGCGGCAGGCTTCCGGGTCGAGCGTGGCCCCGGCTTCGCGGGCAAGCGCCACATGAGCCGGGGCGTCAGGCCCTAGCGGCGCACCTGCGGGATGCGGCTGGGGGCGTATTCGACCGGCGGATGGGGCGGCTGGCCGTGGGTGATCCGCCAGAAGGCGGGGCCGCCGCGGCGCAGGAACAGCGGAATGGCCAGCACCACCCCGGCGGCGAAGCCCCCGGCATGGGCCCAGTAGGCCACGCCCGAATCCCCGCCGATCATCGCGTAGCCGGAAAACAACTGCACCGCGAACCAGACCGCCAGCATCACCCAGGCGGGGATGGTGAACATCTTGATGAGGATGATGATGATCGCGACCACGTCCACCTTGGCGCGCGGGAACATCAGCAGGTAGCCCCCCATCACCCCGGCGATGGCCCCCGAGGCGCCGACCATGGGCACGCCGAGGAACGGCTCGGCCAGCACCTGCGCCGCGGCCGCCGCCAGCCCGCATCCGAGATAGAAGAGCAGGAATCCCAAGTGTCCCATCTGGTCTTCCAGGTTGTCGCCGAAGATCCACAGGAACAGCATGTTGCCGCCAAGGTGCAGCAGCCCCGCATGCAGGAACATGTGGGTGAGCCAGCCCCACAGCAGTTCCCCATGCACCACCGCCACGGGATAAAGCGCCAGCCGTTCCCACAGCCAGACCATGCCGCCGACCCAGGGCATGGTCAGCAGGAACATCGCCACGTTCAGCGCGATCAGCGCATAGGTGACGTAGGGCGTGCGCTCAGAGGGGTTGTGGTCGCGGATCGGGAACATGGAGGCCCTTTCGGCCGTCGGGGAAGGCGGGCCGGGTTGCCCCGGGAACATGGGGCAAACACCCCATTGTGCGGATCGGTTCACCGTTTACAGATATGGGCGGACGGCGCCCCGTGGCGCCCGCAGAGGGAAAGCAGGCCGATGACCACGATGACCGACCGCAGGAACGCCGCGATCTCTCGCGGGGTGGGGATGACCACGCAGATCTATGCCGATCGCGCCGAGAACGCCGAGATCTGGGACAAGGACGGCAACCGCTACATCGACTTTGCCGCCGGCATCGCGGTGGTGAACACCGGGCACCGGCACCCGAAGGTGGTGCAGGCGGTCAAGGACCAGCTCGACCGCTTCACCCATACCTGCCATCAGGTGGTGCCCTACGAGAATTACGTTTCGCTGGCCGAGCGGCTGAACGTGCTGGTCCCCGGCGATTTCGAGAAGAAGACGATCTTCGCCACCACCGGCGCCGAGGCGGTCGAAAACGCCATCAAGATCGCCCGCTACGCCACCGGGCGCAGCGCGGTCGTGGCCTTCACCGGGGCGTTCCATGGCCGCACCTTCATGGGGATGACGCTGACCGGCAAGGTCCAGCCCTACAAGGCGGGCTTCGGGGCGATGATGCCCGATGTCTGGCACCTGCCCTTCCCGAACGAATTGCACGGGGTCAGTCAGGCCGATGCGATGGCGGCGCTGGACAAGCTGTTCAAGGCCGATGTCGATCCGGCCCGGGTGGCCGCCATCATCGTGGAACCCGTGCAGGGCGAGGGCGGCTTCTATCCGGTGCCGTCCGGCTTCATGCAGAAGCTGCGCCAGCTTTGCGACGACCACGGGATGCTGCTGATCGCCGACGAGGTGCAGACGGGATTCGCCCGCACCGGCAGGCTGTTCGCGATGGAACTGCACGGGGTCGCCGCCGACATCACCTGCATGGCCAAGGGTCTGGGCGGCGGCCTGCCGATTTCCGCCGTGACGGGGCGGGCCGAGATCATGGACGCGCCGAACCCCGGTGGGCTTGGCGGCACCTATGCCGGCAATCCGCTGGGCGTGGCCGCGGCCCATGCGGTTCTGGACGTGATCGAGGAGGAGGGGCTGGCCGAGCGCGCCGAGCGGCTGGGCCAGCGGCTCAAGCAGCGGCTCGCGTCCCTGCGCGACGACGTGCCCGAGATCGTGGACATCCGCGGCCCCGGCCTGATGAACGCGGTCGAGTTCAATGCCGCACACAGCGGCAAGCCGTCGCCCGAGTTCACCAACCGCGTGCGCGAGGAGGCGCTGGCGCGCGGGTTGATCCTGCTGACCTGCGGTGTTCACGGCAATGTGATACGCTTCCTGCCGCCGCTGACGGTGCCCGATCCGGTCTTTGACGAGGCACTGGACATCCTTGAGGACTCGGTCCGGGCGGCGCGCGTATCTCCTCGGACTGCCACGGAAAAAGACGGAGGACTGGCTGCCGGCAGGCAGGAGGCCTGAGGGCAGGCTGATCCGCCCAAAGCCGATTCCGGCGCATGGGCCGGCGCTGTTCCGATCATCCTGCCGGTAAACCCGGCAGGGCCGAAAGACATTGTTCTTGTGTCGCCGCTGCCACAGCGGCTGTGCAAAAGGAGGATGTTCCCAATGCAGGACGACAATCGCTACGACCGTGACCATCGGCGCCACGAACCGGGGCGCAACGACCGGGACGACGAGTTGCGGGCCAGCCGCCGCTATGGCGACCCGGACCATCCCGGCATGATCAGCGACCGCGACTGGGCAGGACCTTCGGAATATGGCCGTCATGACAGCGGCCGTGGCAATCGCGGGGGGGACTACGGCAGCGGCTATGGCGGCGGCGACTCGGGCCGCGGCGGTTACGGCGGCACCGAGCAGGGCCGCGGTGGCTACAGCGGCTCCGGGGGCGGCTACGGAGGAGGCGGCTACGGCGGCAGGGGCTATGGCGGCGGCTACGGTGGACGGGGCGACTACGGCCAGTCCGGCCGCGGCATGTCCACCAGCTATGACTATGCCGGCCGCAATCTCAGCGGCGGATCGTCGAGCGGCTATGGCGGCGACTATGGCCGCAGCGGTGGCTATGGCGGCGGTCAGGACCGCGGCTTGAGCGATGAATGGGACCGCGGCGCCCAGCGCGGCGGCCAGTGGCGCGGGTCCGACTTCGGCTCCTCCGGCTACTCGGGCGGGTCCGGCGGCTATGGCTCGGGCTATTCGGGCGACTACGGGTCCGGCTACTCTGGTGACTACGGCTCGGGCTATGGCGGCGGCATGGGCACGCGGCGCGGTGCCGGAATGGGCGCCGGCATGGGCGCGGCCGGCGGCGGCTTCGGCCGGGGCGAGGACGGCTCGTTCCGCGGCGCCTATGGCGGCAGCGAAGGCACGGGTTCCCATCGCGGACGCGGCCCCAAGGGCTATTCCCGGTCCGATGAGCGGGTGCGCGAGGACGTGTCCGACCGCCTGTCCGACGACCACATGATCGACGCCTCGGACATCGAGGTCGAGGTCAAGGGCGGCGAGGTCACGCTGAGCGGCCATGTCGACAGCCGCCAGGCCAAGCGTCTGGCCGAGGACATCGCCGAGCGGGTCATGGGCGTGAACCACGTCCAGAACAACCTGCGCGTCAAGGGCTCGTCCTCGGGGTCGATGAGCGGGTCGGGCGGGTCCTCGGGCGGCAGCGGGACGACCGGGGGCTTCGGCTCCGGCGAGTCCGGTGGCTCGTCTGGCACGATGAGCGGCTCGGTCGGGTCGGAGAGCGGTTCGTCCAGCGGCAGCGGCAGCGGCTCGTCCGGCTCGTCCTCGGGTTCGTCCAGCGGTTCCTCGGCGGGTTCGGACTCGTCCAGCCGCAGCTGAACAAACAAGGCGGATGAAAGAGACGGGCGGCCGATGGGCCGCCCGTTTCTGTGTCTAGAGACTGCCCAGAAGCGCCTCGGTCAGCGGATGCGCGGGATCGGCCAGACCGTCGATCACGTCCAGGTGGTGCCGCCCGGTCTCGACCGTCAGTTCGGTCCGGTTCGGGATGCCGGCCCATGCCGCGTGGATCAGGCGCGACTGCCGCAGGAACACCGGCCGTTCATCTGCGCCGACCCGGATGTGCAGGTCGAGATCGCGGGCGGGCAGGTGGAACAGAGGGCTTTCCCGGCGCGCGACCTCGTCCGTCAACCCGAGGTCGTCCCGCATGGCGGTGAACTGCAGCGGCCGCAGGTCGAACAGCCCCGAGATCGGCAGGCAGCGCCGGATGCGGGCCAGCACCGGCGCCGGAAGCGGGCTGTCGCCGCAGATCAGCCGCGCGGCCAGATGCCCCCCGGCAGAATGGCCGGCCAGCGCGATCGGTCCCTTTGTCCGCTCGGCCGCCTCTGCGATCTGCCGCGCCACTTCGTCGCGCATCCCCGCCAGAGTTCCGGCGGGCGCCAGTGGATAGCCGGGCAGCAGCACCGCCCATCCCCGCGCAAGCGCCCCTTGCGCGAGATGCGAGAACCATTCCGGCCCGAACTTCATCCAGTAGCCGCCGTGGACGAAGACCATCAGCCCCTTGGGTGGCCCCTCAGGGCGGTAAAATTCGCCAGCTTCGCCCGCCTCGGGTGGGTGCATGGCCCGAAAGGCGGCGGCATCGCGCAGCCAGCGGTCCGGAACCCCGGCCCCGCCGGGGATATGGGCGATATTGGCGTAAGCGTCGTCCCAGTCGGCGATGCCATCCACGGTCATTCGGGCTTCACCTTGGCCGCCGTCCCCTTGGCAAAGGCTTCCAGCCGGGCCTTGGCGGCCTCCTGCGTGTTCACCATGCCGGCCACGACCGACTCGGCATAGGCCGCGTCCAGCGCGCTCATGTTCTGCATGTGGCTGATGGCCGAGCAGATGGCGAAGTTGGAAAGCGGCGGGTTCTGGGCCGCGGCGCGGGCGATCTCGTAGGCCTTGGCCTCGGAGTCGTCGACCAGATACTGGGCAAGGCCCACGTCCACCGCCTCTTGCCCGCGATACAGGCGGCCCGACAGCATCATGTCGATCATCCGCGCCTTGCCGATCAGGTCCGCGACCCGGATCGTCGCGCCCCCGCCGGTGAACAACCCGCGCTGGCCTTCCGGCAGGCCGAAATAGGTGGTCTGGTCCGCGACCCGGATATGGGCGGCCGAGGCAAGCTCCAGCCCCCCGCCAACGACCGCGCCCTTCAGCGCGGCGATGATCGGCACGCCGCCGTATTCCATCTTGTTGAAGGCCTCGTGCCAGCGCAGGCAGACGTGCATGAAGTCGGACGCGCTGCGGTTCGCGTGGTAATGTTCCACGAGGTCGAGGCCCGCGCTGAAATGCGTCCCCTCTCCGCGCAGCACGCAGGCGCGGACGCCCGCGCGGGGCAGGGTGGTGAAGACGTCCACCAGTTCCTCGACCGTGGCCGCGTCCAGCGCGTTGCGTTTGGCCGGGCGGTTCAGGGTCACGGTGGCGATGCCCTCATCGTCCAGGTCAAGGCGCAGGTTTTCCAAGGACAGGTCAGACAGGGTCCGCATGAGTTTCAACCTTTCGTAATCAGGTGGATGACATAGGGCAGGGTCAGGATGCAGCCTGCCGTGGACACGAGGATCGTGGCCGAGACGCGCTGCTCGGCCAGTGCGAAGTGATGCGCGAGGATATGGACGGTGCCCGCGACCGGCAGGGCGGCGGCGGCGATCATCACCCCGGCGGCCGTGGGCTCCACCGCCAGCACGAAGGCCGCGAGTGCCACCGCCGCCGGGTGCAGCACCAGCTTGGCCGCGCTGAGCCACGCGGCCGGCCCGAGCCGTTCGGCCGGGCGATGGGCAAGCGAGGCCCCGATGGCGAACAGGGCGCCGGGGGTCGCGGCGCCCCCCAGCAGCGTCATGAACTCGGCCGCGGGCGCGGGCCAGGGCAGGCGCAGGGCCGACCACGCCAGCCCCGCCGCCATCGAGCCGATCATCGGGTTGCGGATGATGCCCTTCAGCACCGGCAGGAAGGTGCCGGGACCGATGCGGCCGTGGCGGACTGCCGCGACGATCAGCGTGACCAGCATGGCGAAGACCGCCAGATCCAGCGCCAGCACCATCAGCACCGGCCCAACCGCCGCCGGCCCCAGCAGCACGACTAGCATCGGCACGCCGAGGAAACCTGTGTTCCCGGTGATCGCCGTATGGGCCAGCATCGCCGCCTCGGGGGCGGGCGCACCGCGGCTGCGGGCAACGGCGGCGACCAGCAGCCAGACCACGGCGGAACCTGCCACATAGGCCAGCGCGAAGCGCAGGTCGAAGAGTTCGCGGATGTCCAGCGAGGCGGCAAAGCCGAACAGCATCGCCGACAGCGCGAAATAGAAGACGAATTTTGTCAGCGCCGCCGTCGCCTCGGCTGAAAAAAGCCGCAGCCGCCCGGCCAGCCAGCCGGTCCCGATCAGCGCAAAGAACGGCAGGGTCTTGAGAAAGATCGCCAGCACGGGCGTTCCTCCCTTGACCGCCTTCGGGGCGCGACAGAAGCATCCCCGCGCGCAGGACGCAAGATCAGCCGCGCCGGACCAAGTAGCGGCGGGCGCCGCCGGGCAGGGGGTCCGAGGCGATCAGTTCATGCCCGCCCTCGGCGCAGAAATGCGGCACGTCCAGCACCGCCGCCGGGTCGGTCGCCACCAGCGCCACCGTCGCCCCGGCGGGCAGGGGAGAGAGCGTCCGGCGCAGCTTCAGCACCGGCAGGGGGCAGAGAAGATGCCGCGCGTCGATTTCCGCGTCCGCGGTCATGCGGCGGCGCGGCGGCTGTGGCACCAGCCCTCGGCCTCGGCCCATGACAGGGGCGTGGCGTAATCGCCCGCGAAACCGGTGAAGGCGGGGACAAGCTCGGGCGCGACGGCGATCAGGAGGGGGATCTCCCCGGCCAGCGCGGCGGCGATGAAGTCTCGGAAGCCCCGGCCTGCGGCCTCCTGCTTGCCGAACTTGTTGACCAGCGCGAGGTCGGCGCCTTCCAGCCCCCGGGCTGCCAGCGCCGCCGCCCGTTCCAGCGCGTCCGTGTCCAGCCGGCAGCCCTGCGAGCCTGCGCCCAGCGACTGCGAGATGCGGATCGGCGGGGCGTCGATCCCCAGCACCGTCAGCTCCATGTCGCAGGCGCAGTCCGCGCCGCGGTCGAGGTTCGTCTGCACGGCGCCCGCCAGCCGCAGACCCTGCGCGGCAAGCCTGCGGGCCAGCGCGGCCATCCGGCCGTTGCCCTCGTCGTCATCGTGGATCACGTAAGCCAGCATGGACGCGATCCTATGGGCCGCCGCCCGCGCCCGCAAGCGACAGGCCGTCGCGGCTGCCGGCTTGCGGCCTTCGAGGCGGCGACGCAGAGTGCCGCCTTATGAACAGAGAGATCGCGGGAATCGTGCTGGCCGGGGGGCAGTCGCGCCGGATGGGCGGCGGCGACAAGGGGCTGCTGGACCTCGGCGGCCGCCCGGTCATCGCCCATGTGATCGAACGTCTGGGCTGCGCCCGCGCGATCAGCGCGAATGGCGATCCGGCGCGTTTCGCCCGCTTCGGCCTGCCCGTTCTGCCCGACAGCCTGCCGGACTGGCCGGGGCCGCTGGCGGGGGTTCTGGCCGGGATGGACTGGGCGGCAGCAGAGGGAATCGCCCGCATCGTGACCGCTGCCGCAGACACGCCCTTCTTCCCGCGCGACCTTGCGGCCCGGCTTGCCGCCGTCGAGGCGCCGGTGGTCATGGCCACCAACGACGGCGACCATCCGGCCTTCGCCCTTTGGGATGTTTCCCTGCGCGACGACCTGCGCGCCGCGCTGCGCTCGGGCACCCGGCGGATGCGTGACTGGATGGACGCGCAGGGCGCCGTCCGGGTCGGGTTCCCGGGCGACGATCCCTTCTTCAACATCAACACGCCCGCCGAGCTGGAAACGGCCCGCCTCAGGCTGTCGCAGGAACCGGAATGGACCTGAAATCCGCCCTGATGGGCCTGAGCTTCGCGGCGATCTGGGCCTCCGCCTTCACCTCGACGCGGATCGCGGTGATCGAGATGCCGCCGCTCCTGGCGCTGGTGATCCGCTTTGCGATCTCGGCCGTGATCGCCATCGCCTTGGCGCGGGCGATGGGCCAGTCGATGCGGCTGACGCGGGCCGAATGGCGCACGGTCGTCGTCTTCGGCCTCTGCCAGAACGCGCTGTATCTGGGCCTCAACTGGGTCGGGATGCAGTGGGTCGAGGCCTCGGCGGCGTCCATCATCGCCTCGATGATGCCGCTGCTGGTGGCCTTCGCGGGCTGGGCCTTCCTGCGCCAGCCGCTGCGCCCGCAGGCCGTGGCCGGGCTGGTGGTCGGCATCGTCGGAGTCGTCATCATCATGAGCGTGCGGCTCTCGCAGGGGATGGACCTCTTCGGCCTTGCGCTGTGCCTTGCCGCCGTCGTGGCGCTGACCGTCGCCACGCTGGCCGTGCGCGGCGCGGGGGGTGGCCCGAACGTCATGATGATCGTGGGCCTGCAGATGGCGGTGGGCGCGGCGGCGCTGGCGCTGCCTTCGGCGGTTCTGGAATGGGGCCGCCCCTTTGAATGGAGCGGGCGGCTGGTCGGCGCGCTGGCCAATTAGATCCTCGTCCCCGGCATCCTCGCGACCTTCAACAGGGTCCGGCTGGTCACCCGCATCGGCGCGGTCCGGGCGGCAGCCTTCCATTTCCTGTCGCCGCCGCTGGGGGTCGCCATCGCCGCGCTGTGGCTGGGCGAAAGCTTCGGCGGGTCGGACGTGATCGGGTCCATCATCGTCGCCGTCGGCATCCTGATGGTGCAACTGGCCCGCGTGGCGCCTGCCGTTCCGCCCATCGTGGCAGAGCCGCGGAACGCTTGACCCCTGCCCGAGGTTGAGGCGGCGATGCGCGCCGACGATTTCCTTCATCCGACCGATGCCGGGCTTTACTGCCCCCCGGGCGATTTCTTCATCGACCCGGTGCGGCCCGTGCCACGGGCACTCATCACCCACGGCCACGGCGACCACGCCCGCGCAGGCCACGGCGCGGTCATGGCCACGCGGCAGACGCTCGACATCATGGCGATCCGCTATGGCGAGGATTTCAACGCCGCACGCCAGTTGGCCGACGGGCCGGTGCGGGTGGGCGGCGTCGAGGTCAGCTTCCACCCGGCGGGCCACATCCTCGGCTCGGCCCAGATCCGGCTGGCCTGCGACAATGGCCCGGTCATCACCGTCTCGGGCGACTATTGCCGCACCCCGAACCCCGTCTGCGCCCCGTGGGAACCCGTCCCCTGCGACATCTTCGTGACCGAGGCGACCTTTGGCCTGCCCGTCTTCAAGCACCCCGACCCAGGCGCGGAAACGGCAAAGCTGCTGGCCAGCATGGCCGAGTTCCCCGACCGCCCGCATCTGGTCGGCGCCTATGCGCTGGGCAAGGCGCAGCGGGTGATCGCGCTTCTGCGGCAGGCGGGCTACGATGCGCCGATCCACCTGCATGGCAGCGCCCAGAGGCTGAGCGACTACCATGTGGCCGAAGGCATCCCCTTGGGCGAGTTGCGCCCCGCCACCACGCCGAAGCAGATCGAGGGACAGGTCGTCATCGCGCCGCCTTCGGCCTTCGCCAGCCCTTGGGTCCAGCGTTTCCGCGACCCGGTGATCTCTTTCGCCTCCGGCTGGATGGCGGTCCGCGCCCGCGCCCGGCAAAGGGGTGTGGAACTGCCGCTGGTCATCAGCGACCATGTGGACTGGCCGCAACTGACGCAGACCCTGTTCGAACTGCGCCCCTCCGAGGTCTGGGTCACGCATGGCGCCGAGGAGGCGCTCGTCCGCTGGTGCGAGTTGAACCAGCTTCGCGCCCGTCCCCTGCGGCTGGTCGGCTACGAGGACGAAGAGGAATGAGAGGTTCTTCTTCGCCTGAATATCCCCGGGGGGCTCGGGGGGCAGGCAGCCCCCCGTCCGGCGGTGCCGCATGAAGGCCTTTGCCGCCCGTCTGGAACGGCTGGCCTTCACGCCCGCCCGCAATGCCAAGCTGCAGATCCTGCAGCACTACCTCGAACGCACCCCCGACCCCGACCGCGGCTATGCCTTTGCCGCGCTGACGGGCGACCTCAAGCTGCGCACGGTCACGCCGGGCCTGCTGCGCGGCCTCGCGGTGGAGCGCTTCGACGAGGTGCTGTTCGCGCTGAGCTATGATTTCGTGGGCGACCTCGCCGAGACCATCGCCCTGATCTGGGAGGGCGAGCCGCAGGGCGATCTGTCGATCACCGAGGCCGTCCACCTGCTGGAAACCACCGGCAAGGCGGGTCTGCCCGCCGCCATCGCGGGGGTGCTGGACCGGCTGGGTCCGTCCGAGCGGCTGGCCTTCCTCAAGCTCGCCACCGGCAACCTGCGGATCGGCCTCTCGGCGCGGCTGGCGCGCACGGCGCTGGCGCAGATGGGGGCGCCGACGCTCGACGAGATCGAGGAGGTCTGGCACGGCCTCAAGCCCCCCTATCCCGAGGTCTTCGCCTGGGTCGAGGGCGGTCCGCGCCCCGACCGCGCGGCGCTGGCGCCCTTCCGGCCGGTGATGCTGTCCACCCCCACGGACCTTGAGGAGCTGCGCGCGCTGAACCCCGCCGACCATGTCGCGGAATGGAAATGGGACGGCATCCGCGTGCAGGCGGTCAGCGACGGAGGCGTCCGTCGGCTTTATTCCCGCACCGGCGAGGATATTTCCGGCGCCTTCCCCGATCTCATTGCCGAGATGACCTGGGAGGGCACGGTCGATGGTGAGCTTCTGGTCCGCAGCGAGGAGGGGGTTGCTACGTTCAATGACCTGCAACAGCGGCTGAACCGCAAGACCGTCAGCCGTGCGCTGCTGCAAAGCCACCCAGCAGGCCTGCGGGTCTATGACCTGCTGATCTGGAACGGCGAGGACCTGCGCCCGCGCCCGCTGATGGACCGCCGCGCCGTGCTGGAGGCGGCGGATTTCGGCTCTCCCCGCATCGACGTCTCGCCGCTGCTGCCGTTCGACACATGGGACGACCTCGCCGCCCTGCGGGCCGAGCCGCCCGACCCGGTGATCGAGGGCGTGATGATCAAGCGCCGCGACGCGCCTTACACCGGCGGCCGCCCGCGCGGGCCGTGGTTCAAATGGAAGCGCGATCCCCGCGTGGTGGACGCGGTGCTGATCTATGCCCAGCGCGGGCACGGCAAGCGCTCGGGCTATTATTCGGACTTCACCTTCGGCCTGTGGAGCGGCGAGGCGCTGGTCCCGGTCGGCAAGGCCTATTTCGGCTTCACGGATGAGGAACTCCGCGAACTCGACCGCTTCGTCCGCAACAACACGACCGAGCGCTTCGGTCCCGTCCGCGCCGTGGCGCCCAAGCTGGTGGTCGAGGTCGCCTTCGAGGGCGTCAACCGCTCCGCCCGCCACCGGTCCGGCGTGGCCTTGCGCTTCCCCCGCATCAGCCGCATCCGCTGGGACAAGCCGGCGCTCGAGGCTGACCGGCTGGACACGCTGGAGGCAATGATCGACGCGCCCAACGTCTTCGATGCCGAGGCCGCGCGGGCGGGCGTGCGGCATGGGCGGACCAGGCGGCGCGGCGGAGGCGATGCGCCCCAAGACGTGGGGGCTTCGCGCCCCATGGATGGGGTTAAAACCCCATCCATCCCCGCGGGATATTTGGACGAAAAAGAATGAACCTGCCCTCCGCCTTCGCCGACTGGTTCGCGCGGCAGGGCTGGACCCCGCACCCGCACCAGCTTGCGCTGCTGGAAGCACAGGGCGACAGCCTGCTGATCGCACCCACGGGCGGCGGCAAGACGCTGGCCGGGTTCCTGCCCTCGCTGGTGGAACTGGCCGGGGGGTGGAAAGGGCTGCACACGCTCTATGTTTCGCCGCTCAAGGCGCTGACGGCGGACATTGGGCGCAACCTCGCGCGGCCCGTGGCCGACCTGGACCTGCCGATCCGGGTCGAGGACCGCACCGGCGACACCAAGACCGGCGCCCGCCAGCGCCAGCGCACCGACCCGCCGCAGATCCTGCTGACGACGCCCGAAAGCCTCGCCCTGATGCTCAGCTATCCCGAGGCCCCGAAGATCTTCGGTAGCCTCCGCCGCGTGGTGCTGGACGAACTGCACGCCTTGGCGGAATCCAAGCGCGGCGACCAGCTGATGCTGGGGCTCGCGCGGCTGCGCCGCCTTGCGCCCGGCCTGATCGCCACCGGCCTGTCGGCGACGGTGGAAGACCCGCAGGCGCTGGCCCGGTTCATGGGCGGCGCGCAGGTCGTCCATGCTGATCCCGGCCCCGAGCCGGACATTGCCATGCTGCCGACCAGCCGACCCCCGCCCTGGGCCGGGGCAGGGGGCCGCTATGCCGTCCGCGACGTGCTGAAGGCCGTGGCCGAGGCGCGCACGACCATCATCTTCATCAACACCCGTGCGCAGGCCGAACTGTTCTTCCAGGCGCTCTGGGCCGAGAACGACGCGAACCTGCCCATCGGCCTGCATCACGGCAGCCTCGCCCGCGAAGCCCGCGCCCGGGTCGAGGCGGCGATGGCGGCGGGCGATTTGCGGGCGGTGGTGGCGACGGGCAGCCTCGATCTGGGGATCGACTGGGGCGACGTCGATCTGGTGATCCAGATCGGCGCGCCCAAGAACGTCAAGCGGCTGGTCCAGCGGATCGGACGCGCGAACCACCGCTACAACGCGCCATCCCGCGCCCGCATGGTCCCGGCCAACCGCTTCGAGGTGATCGAGTGCATCGCCGCGCTGGAGGCCGTGCGCGAGCGCGACCTCGACGGCGACGCGCGGGGACCGGGGCCGCTGGATGTCCTCTGCCAGCATATCCTGCTGACCGCCTGCGCGGGGCCTTTCGACGCCGATGCGCTTTATGCCGAGGTCCGCACCGCCGGTCCCTACCGCGACCTTTCCCGCGCCGATTTCGACGACTGCCTGAACTTCGCGGCCACGGGGGGCTATGCCCTGCGGGCCTATGACCGCTGGCAGCGGCTGATGCAGCGGGGGGGCCTGTGGGGCCTGCGCGACCCCCGCGCCGCCCGCGACCTGCGGATGAACGTCGGCACCATCGTCGAGGCCGAGATGACCAAGGTCCGCTGGAAGCGCGGCGGCGGGCTGCTGGGCGAGGTCGAGGAATCCTTCGCCGCCAGCCTCGTCCCCGGTGACACCTTCCTGACCGGCGGCCAGATCGTCCGCTACGAGGCCCTGCGCGAGTTGGTGGTCGAGGTCAGCCCCAGTCCCCGCAAGGAAGCCAAGATCGCCGTCTTCACCGGCGTCAGGATGCCCATGTCGGCCGAACTCAGCCACCGCGTCATGTCCCTGATCGGCGATCCCGCCCGCTGGGACGTGCTGCCCCAGCCTACCCGCGACTGGCTGTCCCTGCAGGCCGAGGTCTCGGCCGTGCCCCGGCCCGGCGTGCTGCTGGCGGAAACCTTCCCGCACATGGGCCGCTGGCATCTCGCCGTCTATGGCTTCGCGGGGCACAACGCGATGCAGACGCTGGGCCTGCTGCTGACGCGGGCGATGGAGGAGGCGGGGCTGGGGCCTCTGGGCTTTTCCTCGACCGACTATGCGGTTCTGGTCTGGTCGCTGGACCCGGTGACGGACCTTGGCCCGCTGCTGGACCGCGACCGCCTTCGGGCGGGCTTGGGGGACTGGCTCGCGGGCAACGCGGTGATGAAGCGGACCTTCAAGAACGTGGCGATCATCTCGGCCCTGATCCAGCGCAACATGCCGGGCGGGCGGCGCAGCGGAAAGCAGGCGACCTTTTCCACCGACATCCTTTACGACACCCTGCGCCGCCACGACCCGGACCACCTGCTGCTGCGGATCACGGCGGCCGAGGCAGGCCGCGGCCTCGTCGATTTCGGGCGGATCGAGGAAATGCTGGACCGATCCCCCGTCCTTGACCACCGGCAGCTCGACCGCGTATCCCCGCTGGCCGCGCCCCTGATGCTGGAACAGGGTCGCGTCAGGATCGAGGGGCAGGGCCGGATGCGGCTGGCCGAGCAGGAGGCAGAGGCTTTGATGCAGGCCGCAGGATTGCAACTGGACGACCTCGGGGGCTTCGACACGCCCGCGCCTGCGGCGCCCTTGTCCGAGCGGCCCCGGCGCGCGCGGCCGCGCAGGGTTCCGCTGGCGCGATGACGGGCTTTGCCTTCACGTGGCATGGCCTTGCGCTTGAGGCCCGCTGTTCGGGTGCGCTGTGGTGGCCCGAGGGGCGCTGGCTGATCGTGGCCGACCTGCATCTCGGCAAGTCCGAGCGCATGGCCCGACGCGGCGGCGCGCTGCTGCCGCCCTACGAGGGGCTTGAGACATTGCGTCGGCTCGAAGCCGAGGTCGCGGTGCTGGATCCGACGGCGATCGTCAGCCTCGGCGACGGTTTCGACGACGATGCGGCGGCAGAGGGGCTTGACCAGAAGGTGGCGGAGGGGGTCGCGGCGCTGGCGCGGGACCGCCGCATGTTGTGGGTCGCGGGCAACCACGATCCGCAGGCGGGCGGCGGCGTCGAGACGCTGCGAATGGGGCCGGTCACGCTGCGGCATGAACCGCAGGGCGATGGTCCCGACATCAGCGGGCATTTCCATCCGGTCGTTCGGTTAGCGGGCGGGCGCAGGCGGGCGCTGCTGGTCGGGCCGTCGCACATGATCCTGCCCGCCTTCGGGCATTACACGGGCGGGCTCGATGCGGATTCGCAGGCGATCACCCGCTGGGTGCCGCGCGGCTTTGCCGTCGCCTGCCTGCACAAGGCCCTGCCGGTTCCGCTGCGGGCCGCCTGAACGGAAAAGGCCGCCGGGCGAACCGGCGGCCTGCATGGTTTCTGAATGTCCGCTCAGAAGCGGAAGTTCAGGCCCACCTTGACGTTGTGGAAGCTGGACGAGGCGGAAGTGTTCGCCCCCAGAATTTCGACGTCGGTCGTGCCGAAATCGCTGTACTCCCATTCACCCGTGACGGAGAGGCGATCATTGATGAGCCGCTCGACACCGAGGCCGACGACATACCCATCCGCGTCATATTCGACGTCGCCTCCGCCGGCCGACAAGGTGAAGTTACCCTCCTGATAGCCGGCGATGCCGTAAACCAAGGTATCCGGCCGCGCCAGATAGCCGGTCTTCAGCTTGAGTGCCCAAAGATCGTCCACTTCGGATTTGAACGTTCCGCTTCCCAGAACGGGAACATCATAGTCGAAGTCATCCGAGATGTTGCTGAAGGTGTAAGAGAGTTCCGGTCCGATCACCCACCGATTGCGCTGCCAGCGATACCCGACGTGCAGCCCCCCGTTGGCCCCCGAAATTTCTGCATCCCCCAGGTTGGCGATGAACCGGTCGTCGGCGGTATATGCGCCAACCCTGTCATCCCCCCCGAACGCATAGCCCAGCGTGATGCCGGCATAGCCGCCCTGCCAGTCGGACGCAGCCGGCGCGACAACGACCGGCGCGGGCTCGATATCGACGACCGGGGCGACATAGCCGCCGGCGTAAGCAGCGGGAACCGAGAACAGGACAGCGGCAGAGGCCACGACGAGGTTAATGCGCAAGGTGAACCTCACTTCATAAGGAATCGGTCTTGGGCCGGGCCCAGACCATCTATGGCTGACAACTCGCATGAAATCGCTCCGTTCCCAAGGGGATAAGCGGAAAACCACGGGCTTGTGTGGCGGCGCCGGCACGATCCCTCAGGGGGCAGAGGATCATGGACCGTGCCGGCAGGACCGAGCCCCGCTTCCACAACCTGTTGGTGTGAAAGGCATTTTGACGGACAGCCTTGTCGCTTCCCTCGCCCGGGCAGGTTCGATCCTGTCAGGCGAGGGTGGCGGATTTGTCACGTATCAAGGTTCTCGACCGCCAGCGCATTCTGCTGGATGAAGTCGCGGCGGGGTTCCACCACGTCGCCCATCAGCTTGGTGAAGATGTCGTCGGCCTCGGCCACGTCCTCGACCCGGACCTGCAGCAGGGTGCGCGCCACCGGATCCAGCGTGGTTTCCCAAAGCTGTTCCGGGTTCATCTCGCCCAAGCCCTTGTAGCGCTGCAAGGTCAGGCCCTTTTCCCCTTCCGCGAAGATCGCGTCCAGCAGCGACAGCGGCCCGTGGATCGGGATGCTGCGGTCCTTGCGGACCAGCGTGGCGCGGTCGCCATAGACCTCGCGCAGCGCGTCGGTCAACGTCCCCAGCCGCCGGCTTTCGGCCGAGCGCAGCATCGGGCCATCCAGCAGCCGCGTCTCCTCGACCCCGCGCAGCAGGCGCGACAGGCGGATGCCGCCGTCCTGCGTGGGCCGCGCGGTCCAGCCGCGTTCGTATTCCTCGGCGATGGCGTCCAGCCTCGCCGCCACGGCTGCGCCCACGCCCGCCGCATCCGTGTCGATGGCGCCGGGGACCATCGCCCCGGCAATGGCAGCCTGCTCGGTGATGTGATGCGGGTAATGGGTCGGGTAGGTGGCGATGACGCGGCGGGCAAGCCGCGCCTCCTCGACCACGCGGGCAAGATCGGCGCCGCTGATCTCCTCGCCCGAACCCAGGCGCAGCGAGGTGCCCTCGATCCCCTGCTGAATCAGGTAGTCTTCCAGCGCGGCCTGATCCTTAAGGTAGACCTCGGACCGGCCCCGCGCGACTTTGTAAAGGGGGGGCTGGGCGATGTAGAGGTGCCCGGCCTCGATCAGTTCCGGCATCTGGCGGAAGAAGAAGGTCAGCAGCAGCGTGCGGATATGGGCGCCGTCCACGTCGGCATCCGTCATGATGACGATCTTGTGGTAGCGCAGCTTTTTCAGGTTGAACTCGTCCCGTCCGATGCCGGTGCCCAACGCGGTGATGAGCGTCCCGATCATGTCCGAGGACAGCATCCGGTCGAAGCGGGCGCGTTCCACGTTCAGGATCTTGCCCCGCAGCGGCAGCACCGCCTGGTTCTGGCGGGAACGCCCCTGCTTGGCGGAACCGCCCGCCGAGTCACCCTCGACGATGAACAGTTCCGCCAGCGAAGGGTCTTTTTCCTGGCAGTCGGCCAGCTTGCCGGGCAGGGAGGCCACGTCCATCGCGGTCTTGCGGCGGGTCAGTTCGCGGGCCTTGCGCGCGGCCTCGCGCGCCAGCGCGGCCTCGACGATCTTGCCGACGATCTGCCTGGCCTCAGTCGGATGCTCCTCGAACCACTCGGCCAGCTTCTCGCCCACCAGGTTCTCGACCGCAGGCCGCACTTCCGAGGACACCAGCTTGTCCTTGGTCTGGCTCGAGAACTTGGGGTCCGGCACCTTGACCGACAGGACGCAGGTCAGCCCCTCGCGCGCGTCGTCGCCGGTGAAATCCACCTTTTCCTTCTTCGCGATGCCGCTGTCCTGGGCGTATTTGCCGATCACCCGCGTCAGCGCACCCCGGAAGCCCGCCAGATGCGTGCCGCCGTCCCGCTGGGGGATGTTGTTGGTGAAGGGCAGGACCGTTTCATGGTAGCTGTCGTTCCACCACATGGCGATCTCGACGCCGATGCCGCCGCGCTCGCCCGTGATGAAGATCGGCTCGGGCATGACCGGGGTCTTGGAGCGGTCGAGGTATTTGACGAACTCGCGGACGCCGCCCTCGTAGAACAGCTCGGTCCGCAGGGGTTCGGCGGGGCGCTCGTCTTCCAGCAGGATGCGGACGCCCGAGTTCAGGAAGGCCAGTTCCCGCAGCCGCGTTTCCAGCGTCTTGAACTGGTAGTCGAGGTTCGAGAAGGTCCCGCCCTGCGCGTTCTCCTTGCAACTGGCGAGGAACCGCACCTCGGTCCCCTTTTCGCCCGGCGCGGCGTCGCCCACCACGCGCAGGTGTTCCACCGTGTCGCCGTTCTCGAAGCGGACGAAATGCTCTTTCCCGCCCCGCCAGATCCGCAGTTCCAGCCAGTCCGACAGGGCGTTGACGACAGACACGCCGACGCCGTGCAACCCGCCCGAGACCTTGTAGCTGTTGCTGTCGAACTTTCCGCCCGCGTGAAGCTGGGTCATGATGACCTCGGCCGCGCTGACGCCCTCGGTCGGGTGCATGTCCACGGGGATGCCGCGGCCGTTGTCGCGGACGCTGACGCTGCTGTCGGCGTGGATGGTGACGCGGACGTAATCGGCGTGGCCCGCAAGAACCTCGTCGATGCCGTTGTCCACCACCTCGGTGACCATGTGATGCAGGCCGGACCCGTCATCGGTATCGCCGATATACATGCCGGGCCGCTTGCGGACGGCTTCCAGACCCTTCAGAACCTTGATGGAATCGGCGCCGTATTCGATCGGCTGCGCGGTGGCTGCGCTCATTGCTGACATTATCCTGCGATTGTTGCCCATCATATAGGGCTCGCGCGCGCTAATGTCACGGGAAACACACAAGATTTTGCGGTTTTCCGGGGCGTCCGGCAGGGTCTTGCCTAGCGTTCCTTGACGTAAGGCTCGCCGCCTGCGCGTGGCGGCGTGGCGCGGCCGATGAAGCCCGCGAGGATGATGACGGTCAGCAGGTAGGGCAGGGCGCTCATCACCATCGAGGGGATGGTGACGGGGCCGAGGGTGAGTTCGGGATAGCGGTTCGCCACCCCCTCCATCAGCCCGAAGAGGAAGGTCGCCCCCAGCGCCCGCCAGGGAAGCCAGTTGGCGAAGATCAGGGCGGCCAGCGCGATATAGCCGCGCCCCGCCGTCATCTCCTTGACGAAGCCCGCCGAAAGGCCGGTGGCGAGGTAAGCCCCCGCCAGCCCCGTCAGCACCCCGCAGATCGCCACCGCCGCCCAGCGCAGGCGCGTCACCGACACCCCCGCCGTATCGACCGAGGCCGGGTTTTCCCCCACCGCCCGCAGCCGCAGCCCGAAGCGGGTGCGGTAGAGCAGCCACCAGGTCCCCGGCACCAGCAGCGCTGCCACATAGACCAGCGCCGTGTGGCCCGACACGACCTCGGCGTAGAAGGGGCCGAGGATGGGGATGCCCCGCAGCGCCTCGGCCCCCGGCAGGGTGATCGGGGAAAACCGCGCCGCGCCCTCCAGCGAGGGCGTGCGGCCGCCCAATGCGAACCAGCTTTGCCCCAGAAGCACCGTCAGGCCCGAGGCGAGGAAGTTGATCGCCACGCCCGAGATCAGCTGGTTGCCGCGGAAGGTGATCGCCGCCAGCCCGTGGATCAGCGACATCCCGACCGCCGAGGCGACCCCCGCGGCAAGCCCCAGCCAGACGTTCCCCGTCACCGCCGCCGTGGCCGCCGCCGAAAATGCCGCCATCAGCATCTTGCCTTCCAGCCCGATGTCGAAGACGCCCGCGCGTTCGGAATAAAGCCCGGCGAGGCAGGCCAGCAGCAGCGGCGTCATCAGCCGCACCGCGCTGTCGAGGATCTGCAGGATCGTCGCGTAATCCATCAGCGCGCCCCGAACAGGCGGCCCAGCGGCATCCGCACCATGTTGTCCAGGGCCCCCGTGAACAGGATCACCAGCGCCTGGATCACCACGATCAGCTCGCGCGGGATCGAGGTCCAGAGCGCCAGTTCCGCGCCCCCCTGATACAGGAACCCGAACAGCAGCGCCGCCAGCACGATCCCGACCGGATGGTTGCGGCCCATCAGCGCGACCGCGATGCCGATGAAGCCCGCGCCCTCGGCGCTGTTCAGAAGCAGCCGCCCGGCCTCTCCCATGACGTTGTTGATCGCCATCATTCCGGCCAGCGCGCCCGAGATCATCATGGCGATCACGATGATCCGAGCGGGCCGGATGCCCGCGTAGCGCGCGGTGCGTTCCGACCGGCCGAAGGCGCGGATCTCGTAGCCGAGCGGCGTGCGCCAGATCAGCAGCCAGACCAGCCCGCAGGCGGCCAGAGCGATCAGGAAGCTGATGTTGGCGGGCGTGGACTTGCCCCAATCAAGCCCAACCACCGCCGCCATGTCCGTCAGGCGCGGCAGTTGCGTGGTTTCCGGGAACCGCGCCGAGGCCGGGTCCATGCTGCCCACGGGTCGCAGCACGTTCACCAGCAGCCAGTTCAGCAGCGCGGCGGCGAGGAAGTTGAACATGATCGTCGTGATGACGATGTGGCTGCCCCGTTTCGCCTGCAGGATCGCCGGGACAAAGGCCCAGAGCGCCCCGAAAAGCGCCGCCCCCACCATCGCGGCGGGCAGCGCCACGCCCCAATGCGGCCATGGCAGCGACAGCGCCACCAGCGCGACGCCAAGCCCGCCGAGGCTCGCCTGCCCCTCGGCCCCGATGTTGAACAGACCCGCGTGCGCCGCCACCGCCACGGCCAGCCCGGTGAAGATGAAGTTCGTCGCGTAATACAGCGTGTAGCCCCAGCCGTAGGACGACCCGAGCGCGCCCGTGACCATCACCTTCAGCGCCTCGACGGGGTTCTGGCCGATCGACAGGATCACCAGCGCCGAGATGGCGAAGGCCAGCGCCAGCGAGATCAGCGGCACCAGCACGAGGTCGGCCCAGCGGGGCAGGCGGGTCATCAAGGCGTCTGTTTCCGTTCTATGGACAAGATCTTTCTCTCAGCTGCCGAAATCGCACGGCGATGCTGTTGCACGTTCTCAAAATGATGCTGAGCGGCTACGCCTATTAATTCATAAAGCTCGGATACGCTAAGATATAGTGTTCCATAGAAGCTGCCGCTTGTTCTGACATCTGTGGAAAAGGAAATAGCTATCCCATCATCAGTTGTTGATGCGCTTCTTCCTGGACTGCTCTTCTCACAGAGGATTGTTACGTTGTCTCTGTTTCGTTTTTCCGGTCTGATCGTAATCTTCATGTCTGCCCTCTGGCTTTGCCGCGCTAACATGCTTGCATCAATCGGAAGTTTCTGCACGGGTGCTTTGTCTAAGGCGAGGCGCCCGCCATCAGCAGTCCCAGTTCGGCGGCCGAGGTCTGATCAGGCAGCCGCTCGCCCATGATGCGGCCGTCGAACATGACGGCGATGCGGTCGGACAGCGCCATGATCTCGTCCAGTTCCACCGAGACCAGCAGGATCGCGGCGCCCGCGTCGCGCAAGGCGATCAGGCGGCGGTGGATGAACTCGATGGCGCCGATGTCCACGCCGCGCGTGGGCTGGCCAACCAGCAGAAGGACAGGCCGGCTCTCGATCTCGCGGGCGACGACGATCTTCTGCTGGTTGCCGCCAGAAAAGTTGCGGGCGGGCAGGTCGGGGTCGCGGGGGCGGACGTCGAAGCGCTCCATCTGGGCGGCGGCTTTGCTGCGGATGGCGGCGTTGTCCATCAGCGCGCCGCCCTCGCGGTGATGGCCGAGGACCGTGTTC
>NZ_JAUNPC010000088.1 GCF_030536915.1 Paracoccus sp. (in: a-proteobacteria) | reverse complement strand
GCGGGCAAGACCACGACGCTGAAGGCCGTGTCCAACCTGCTGAAATCGGAACGCGGCGAGGTGACAAAGGGCGCGATCACCTATCGCGGCGAGAATGTCACCGATCTCGACCCCGCCGCGCTGGTCAAGAAGGGCGTGATCCAGGTGATGGAGGGCCGCCACTGCTTCGAGCACCTGACGGTCGAGGAGAACCTGCTGACCGGCGCCTATACCCGCAGCGACGGCGCAGCGGCGGTGAAGCGCGACCTTGAAATGGTCTATGAATATTTCCCCCGCCTGCGCGAACGGCGCAGATCGCAGGCCGGCTACACCTCGGGCGGCGAGCAGCAGATGACCGCCATGGGCCGGGCGCTGATGAGCCGCCCCGAAACGATCCTGCTGGATGAACCCTCGATGGGCCTTGCTCCGCAACTGGTCGAGCAGATCTTCCAGATCGTCAAGAAGGTGAACGAGGGCGAGGGCGTGACCTTCCTGCTGGCCGAGCAGAACACCAACGTGGCCCTGCGCTATGCCCATTACGGCTATATCCTGGAAAGCGGCCGGGTGGTGATGGACGGCGAGGCCGCCGCCCTGCGCGAGAACCCCGACGTCAAGGAGTTCTACCTCGGCATGGCCGAGGAGGGGCGCAAGTCCTTCCGCGACGTGCGATCCTATCGCCGCCGCAAGCGTTGGCTGGCCTGAGCCACCTTTCAGGGAAGATTTCCATGAGCAATTACGACGACCTGGAAACCCGCAGCGCCGACGAGCGCGAGGCCGATCTGGCCAGGGCGCTGGCCCGGGCGATCTCGAACGCGCAGACGGCGCCGGCGCTGGCCCGGGCGCTGCGCGACGTGGAACCCGGCGAGGTGCGGACACGGGCGGACCTGGCCCGCCTGCCGGTGATCCGCAAGGCGGAACTTTCCGAGGCGCAGAAGAAGAAGCCGCCCTTCGGCGGCTACACCACCCGCCACCCGCACGAGTTCCACCATGTCTTCCAGTCGCCCGGCCCGATCTACGAGCCGGGGCGGGTGGATGCCGACTGGTGGCGGCTGGGGCGCTTTGCCTTCGCGGCGGGGTTGGGCAGCGCCGACATCCTGCAGAACTGCTTCGGCTATCACCTGACGCCCGCGGGGATGATGTTCGAAAGCGCCGCCCGCGCCGTGGGCGCGGCGGTCCTGCCGGCGGGCACCGGGCAGACGGAACTGCAGGTCCGCGCCGCCGCCGACATCGGCACCACGGCCTATTCGGGAACGCCGGATTACCTGAAGGTGATCCTCGACCGCGCCGACGAGATGGGCGTGGAACTCGGCTTCAAGCGCGCGCTGGTCTCGGGCGGGGCGCTGTTTCCCTCGCTGCGGCAGGCTTACGCGGACCGCGGCATCGCCACGCTGCAATGCTATGCCACCGCCGACCTTGGCCTGATCGCCTATGAATCCGAGGCGATGGAGGGGATGATCGTGGACGAGGGCGTGATCGTCGAGATCGTCCGCCCCGGCACCGGCGATCCGGTCCCCGAGGGCGAGGTGGGCGAGGTCGTCGTGACCACCCTGAACCCCGACTATCCGCTGGTCCGATTCGCCACCGGGGATCTCTCGGCGGTGATGCCGGGGGAAAGCCCCTGCGGGCGGACGAACATGCGCATCCGGGGCTGGATGGGGCGGGCCGACCAGACCGCCAAGATCAAGGGGATGTTCGTGCGTCCCGAACAGGTCGCCCAGCTTGTCGCCCGCCACCCCGAGGTGTCACGCGCCCGTGTCATCGCCGACCGGGCCGATGAAATGGACGTGATGGTCGTGCAACTTGAAACCCTTGGCGAAAACCCGGCGCTATACGAGGCATCGGTGCTCGATGCACTCAAGCTGAAGGGCCGGGTCGAGCTGGTCGCCCCTGGATCGCTGCCGAACGACGGCAAGGTGATCGAGGATCGGCGCAGCTACGGCTGAAACGGCCCCTGACAAGGGGGACCAGCATGGTCGCAAAAGGGTTGAAGGGGCGGATGGCCGCCCTTGTGATGGCGGCTTTGGCGGCGGGCCTGGTGGGTGCCGCGCCCGGCGGCGGTGCGATGGCGCAGGTGATCCCGCCCGACGCGCCCGCCAGTGCCGAGGATGACGCGCTGTGGCGGCTGGCGCAGGGGCGCGGGACGGCGGACGCCTACCGCAACTACCTGTCCACCTTCCCCAATGGCGCCTTTGCGGCGCAGGCGCGGGCGCGCCTGGGGCAGTTGCAGGCGGGCTCGGCCCCGGTCGCGGGCAGCCCGCTGCCGCCGGTGCAGCAGCCAGCCTCCACCACCGCCCCGGCAAGCCCGGCTCCTGCGCAGCAGGCACCGGCACCCGCGCCCGCTCCTGCCGCCGCCAGCCTTCCGGCGGCACCGCCCGAGGCGGTGCAGGCCGAGGCGGCGCTGGCGCTGACGCTTGAGGACCGGCGGGCGATCCAGTCGCGGCTGACGCTGCTGGGGCATGACACGCGCGGGATCGAGGGCACCTTCGGTTCGGGCACCCGCCGCGCGATCGCCGCCTGGCAGACGGGCCGGGGCCTTGCCCCGACCGGCTACCTGACCGCCGCGCAGGCGCAGGAACTGAAGACCGCGCCTGCGCCCGCCGCGCCGCCCACGACGACCACGCCGGCGACGGGCGCCACCGCCGGGACCGAGGCGGCGCTGGGCCTGAGCGCGACGGAAAAGCGCATCATCCAGTCGCGCCTGACGCAGCTTGGCCATGACACGCGCGGGATCGACGGCGCCTTTGGCCCGGGCTCGCGCCGCGCCATCACCGCCTGGCAGGCGGCGAACAACCTGCCCGCGACGGGCTTCCTGAGCCGCGCCGATGCGGATGCGCTGCTGAACGCGGGCACCACCCCGGCCGGGCGGGTGCTGACCGAGGAAGAGCAGGCCCAGCGGGCCGAGGCGGCGCTGAACCTGACGCGCGAGGACCGGACGGTGGTCCAGCGGGCGCTGGTGGCGGCGGGCCATGACACGCGGGGGGTGGACGGCACCTTCGGCTCGGGTTCGCGCCGGGCGATCCGCGACTGGCAGGCCGCGCGGGGGGTGCCCGCGACGGGCTACCTGACGGCCGAGCAGGTCCGGCTGTTGAAGGGAGAGGCATCGGCGGCATCCCCCCCCGTTCCGGCCACCCCGGCGGCGCCGGTCGTGGCCGGGCCGGGGGCTTCGGCCGAGGACGAGGCCGGGCTGGGCCTGACCGAGCTTGCGCGGGTCGAGGTGCAGGCGCGGCTGAGCGCGCTGGGCTATGAGCCGAACGGCGTCGACGGGCGATTCGGGCCGGGCACGCGGCGGGCGATCTCGGCCTGGCAAGGCGACAACGGGCTGGCGGCGACCGGCTTCCTGAACGCGGACCAACTGGCCCGGCTGCGGGCGCAGCGGGGGAGGTGAGAGGGAAGGGAGCGGCGTGATGGTGCATGCAGAGCACGCACCCTACGAAACTCTCGGGCGGTCGCCGGGACGGTCGGGGCCATCATTCCTGCGGCGGCTGCATCTTGCGCCGCCCGAGCCGCGCCTTCGCCCCGCGCCCCTTGCGCGAAGACCGGCCCTCAAGCCGTGCAGGCAGTCCCCTGGAAACGGAAAACGCCCGCAGCGCGGGGCTGCGGGCGTTCGGTCTGTCGGACCTGGCCGGGGGCGATCAGCCCTGGCGCGCCTTGAAGCGGCGGTTGGTCTTGTTGATCACGTAGATGCGGCCCTTGCGGCGCACGATCTGGCAGTCCCGGTGACGCTCTTTCAGCGAACGCAGCGAGTTGCGAACCTTCATCGGTTTTCTCCCTCTTCGCGGCGCTCGCATCGCGCCTTGAAACTGAAATGCCCCCGGTGACATGCCGGGGGCGGCGATAGAATGGTGGGCGGTACTGGGATCGAACCAGTGGCCACTACGATGTCAACGTAGTGCTCTACCGCTGAGCTAACCGCCCTTGCCAGCCGGACCCGCCCTTGCGGAACGGAATCGCGTTGGTCCGCGTGTCTATAAGGCCCGCGCCCGCGCCCCGCAAGTGCCCTTTTTCAGCCCGCGCCCTTCGGCTATACAGCGGGCTTGCAACGATGATGAGAGGCCCGCGCCGATGATCCCGATGCCTGCCCCTGACGGTCCGACCTTTGACATCGCGCGGCCGGCCGACTGGGTGGGGGGCGTGATCTTCGCCTCGCCGCATTCGGGGCGCGACTATCCCGGCTGGTTCCTGGCCGAATCGATGCTGGACCCGCATGCGCTGCGCTCGTCCGAGGATGCCTTCGTGGACCGGCTGATCGCGCCCGCCGTCGCGGCGGGGGCCGTCACCCTGACGGCGCGGGTGCCGCGCTGCGTGGTGGACCTGAACCGGGGCGCGGACGAACTGGACCCGGCGGCGATCGAGGACGTGGCCTCGCGCCGCGCCGATCCGCGCATCCAGTCGGGGCTGGGGGTGATTCCCCGCGTCGTGGCGCAGGGCCGGGCGATCCGGCGCGGCAAGCTGACCCTGCCCGAGGCGCGGCGGCGGATCGACGCGCTGTGGCGGCCCTATCACGCGGCGCTGGAGGGGCTGATGGCCGAGGCGGTGGCGCGGCATGGCCGGGCGGTGCTGATCGATGTCCATTCCATGCCGCGCGAGGCGCTGCTGCACCTGCATGCGCCGCCGCCCGACATCGTGCTGGGCGACCGCAACGGCGCCTCGGCCAATCCCGCGATCAGCGAGGCGGTGCATGGCGCACTGATCCGCGCCGGGTTCCGGGTGCGCCGGAACTCTCCTTTCGCGGGGGCGCATGTGGCGGCGGCCTACGGGCGGCCGCTGCGGGGCTGCCATGTGGTGCAGATGGAGATCGACCGCTCGCTTTACATGGACGAGGCGGCGATCCGGCCGCACGGGGGCTTTGATGACCTTGCCCGCCGGCTGGGCGCGGTGATCGCGCATGTCGCGGCGCTGCCCCTGGACGGCACCGGGCTGCCGCTGGCCGCCGAATGAGGGCCGGGCCGGGCGGGATGCGGTGGAGCGGGGCCAAGCTGGTGCTGACCTGCGGCGACAGCCTGCTGGTCCTGCGCCGCGACGACATCCCCACGATCAACTGGCCGGGGGCCTGGGACCTGCCGGGCGGACGGCGCGAAGGCGACGAGCCGCCCGAGGATTGTGCCCTGCGCGAGCTTTTCGAGGAAACCGGGTTGCGGCTGGACCGGGCGCGGCTGCGCGGCCATGCGCGCGAGCTGCCGCACCGGCCGGGGCGGGCGGGCTGGTATTTCCATGCCGAGATCACCCCCGAGGAGGCCGCGGGCGCGACCCTGGGCGACGAAGGGGCCGAGCTGCGACTGATGCCGGTGGCCGAGTTCGTGGGGCACCCGGACGCGGTGCCGCATTTCCGGGACATCGTGCGCGAGATGCTGGAGGGGTAAGCGGTGCGCGCAGAGCACGCACCCTACGGGGGCGTGCCTGCGGCGACGGCGCGGACCATGGGGCGCATGGCGTCGCCCTTGACCATCCACGAGGTCGCGAAGGCGAAGGTGGCGATGGTTTCCAGCCAGAACACCGGGCGCAGCGGCAGAAGCTGCGTCTTCACCGGCTCGGGCGACAGCAGGATCAGCCCGATCAGCGCCAGCGCCGCAAGGATGATCCAGCCGCAGGCGCGGTAGATGCGGTTGCTTGCGGTCTTCTCGGCGTCGGGATGGTCCCCGCGGACGAACAGCACCAGGCAGAACATCGCCAGCGCCCCGAAGAACAGCGCGGCCCCCAGCCAGTGCAGCGTGCCGGCGAGCGAGAAGCCGATGACGCATTGGCTGAGCGTGCAGGCCACGGGCTCGGCTGGCGCGGTCGGGACCAGCGCCACGGCCAGCGCCCCCAGCGAGGCCGCGCGGCCGGCCATCAGGTCGCTCAGCCATTCGCCGGGGCGGGGGCGGTAGCCCTCGTAGCTCCACAGGAAGACGGCGATGGCGCAAAGGGTGCCGACGAAGACCTCGCGCATAGGGGAATAGTAATAGGCCGAGATGCTGGGCCGCAGGCCTTGGCCGAAGATCACGCTCCACAGGACGAGGACGGTGGGAAGGAAATAGCCCAGAAGCCCGATGGCCCGCCTGACCCGCAGGAAGGACAGCACCAGGTCGTTGTCGGATCGTTCCGCATAGCCGTGGAAGTCGCCGTCCCGCATCGCCTCTCTCTCCCACGCGCCCCGGGGAGGATCAGGCTATCACGATTCTCGCGGGGGGTGAGCGATTTCCGCAAGGATCGCCTGCGCCGCAGCGCGGGGGTCCGCGGCCTGCCAGACCGGGCGGCCGACGACGATGTGATCGGCCCCGGCGGCCAGCGCGGCGGCGGGGGTTTCGACGCGCTTCTGGTCGCCGGGCGCCGCGCCTGCGGGGCGAACGCCGGGGGTGACGATCAGGCGCGCGCCGGGCAGGGCGCGGATCGCTGCCGCCTCGCGCGGGCTTGCGATCACGCCGTCGGCCCCGGCATCGAAGGCGCGGGCGGCGCGTTCGACGGTCAGGTCGTGCAGCCCGCCCGCCCGCATCAGCCCGGCGTCGAGGTCGGCGCGGTCGAGCGAGGTCAGGATCGTCACGGCGAGGATCTTCAGTTGCGAGCCTGCCGCGCCCTCTTTCGCGGCGCGGACCACATGGGGGTCGCCGTGGACGGTCAGGAAGTCGAGGTCGAAGCGGGAAAGGCCGCGCACCGCCGCCTCGACCGTCGCCCCGATGTCGTAAAGCTTCATGTCCAGGAAGATGCGCTTGCCGTGGTCCTGTTTCAGTTCATTGGCCAGCGCCAGCCCGCCCCCGGTCAGCATCCCCAGCCCGATCTTGTAGAACGAGACGGCATCCCCCAGCCGGTTCGCCAGTTCCAGCCCGGCCAGCGCGTCGGGCAGGTCCAGCGCCACGATCAGTCGGTCGTCCATGATGGCCCCCCTGCCAGCGGAATCGGGGGCTTTTCGCATGGAAACCCGCGACTTGAAACCCTGCCGGGCGGCGCACATCTTGTCTGCAAAGACCCGCAAGGGACCGTGCCATGACGGGCGGTCCGAGGGCGGGGGCTGAAAAGGAGATTTTGCCGATGGACATGGAAAAGTTCACGGAGCGGTCGCGCGGGTTCCTGCAGGCCGCGCAGACCATCGCGATCCGCGAGAACAACCAGCGCGTGCTGCCCGAGCATCTGCTGAAGGCGCTGATGGATGACGATCAGGGGCTGGCCGCGAACCTGATCACGCGCGCGGGCGGCGATGCCGCGGCGGTGCGCCGGGCGGTGGACGAGACGGTCGAGAAGCAGCCCAAGGTCTCGGGCGGCGATGGGCAGGTTTATGTCGATACATCGCTGGTCCGGGTGATGGACGAGGCGCAGAAGATCGCAAAGCAGGCGGGCGACAGCTTTGTCCCGGTCGAGCGCGTGCTGATGGCGCTGGCGATGGTGAACACGCGGGCCAAGGACGCGCTGGATGCGGGGAAGGTTTCCGCGCAGGCGCTGAACGCCGCGATCAACGACATCCGCAAGGGGCGGACGGCTGATTCCGCCAGCGCCGAGGACACCTATGAGGCGCTGTCGAAATATGCGCGTGACCTGACGGAAGCGGCGCGCGAGGGCAAGATCGACCCGATCATCGGCCGCGACGAGGAAATCCGCCGCACCATGCAGGTGCTGTCCCGCCGCACCAAGAACAACCCGGTGCTGATCGGGGAACCCGGCGTTGGCAAGACCGCCATCGCCGAGGGCCTCGCGCTGCGGATCGTGAACGGCGACGTGCCGGAAAGCCTGCGCAACAAGAAGCTGATGGCGCTGGACATGGGCGCGCTGGTCGCCGGCGCGAAATACCGCGGCGAGTTCGAGGAGCGGCTGAAGGCCATCCTGAACGAGATCGAGAGTGCCGCAGGCGAGATCATCCTCTTCATCGACGAATTGCACCTGCTGGTCGGCGCGGGCAAGACCGACGGCGCGATGGATGCCGCGAACCTGATCAAGCCGGCCTTGGCGCGGGGCGAGTTGCATTGCGTGGGCGCGACGACGCTCGACGAATACCGCAAGTATATCGAGAAGGACGCCGCGCTCGCCCGGCGCTTCCAGCCCGTGCTGGTGCAGGAGCCGACGGTCGAGGACACCATCTCGATCCTGCGCGGCATCAAGGAGAAGTATGAACTGCACCACGGCGTCCGCATTTCCGACGCCGCGCTGGTGGCGGCGGCGACCTTGAGCCACCGCTACATCACCGACCGCTTCCTGCCGGACAAGGCCATCGACCTTGTCGACGAGGCCGCCAGCCGGCTGCGGATGGAGGTGGATTCCAAGCCCGAGGAACTGGACGCCCTCGACCGGCAGATCCTGCAGATGCAGATCGAGGCCGAGGCGCTGAAGAAGGAAGACGACGCGGCCAGCCGCGACCGGCTGGAACGGCTGGAAAAGCAGTTGTCCGACCTGCAGCAGCAGTCGGCGGAACTGACCGCCCGCTGGCAGGCCGAGCGCGACAAGCTGGAAGGAAGCCGCCACATCAAGGAGCAGCTTGACCGCGCCCGCGCCGAGCTTGAGCAGGCCAAGCGCGAGGGCAACCTCGCCCGCGCGGGGGAGCTTTCCTACGGCATCATCCCGGGGCTGGAGCGGCAACTGGCCGAGACCGAGGGGCAGGACGACGGCCCGCTGGTCGAGGAGGCCGTGCGCCCCGAGCAGATCGCCGAGGTGGTGGAACGCTGGACCGGCATCCCCACGTCCAAGCTGATGGAAGGCGAGCGCGACAAGCTGCTGAAGATGGAGGAGGTGCTGGGCAAGCGCGTGGTGGGCCAGTCCGAGGCCGTGACCGCCGTGTCGAACGCCGTCCGCCGGGCGCGTGCGGGGCTGAACGATCCCAAGCGTCCGCTGGGCAGCTTCCTGTTCCTCGGGCCCACCGGCGTCGGCAAGACCGAGCTGACCAAGGCCATTGCGCAATACCTGTTCGACGACGATTCCGCGATGGTCCGCGTGGACATGTCCGAGTTCATGGAAAAGCACTCGGTCAGCCGCCTGATCGGCGCGCCGCCCGGCTATGTCGGCTATGACGAGGGCGGCGTGCTGACCGAGGCCGTGCGGCGGCGTCCCTATCAGGTGATCCTGTTCGACGAGGTGGAAAAGGCGCATCCCGATGTCTTCAACGTGCTGCTGCAGGTGCTGGACGACGGCCAGTTGACCGACGGGCAGGGGCGGACGGTGGACTTCAAGAACACGCTGATCATCCTGACCTCGAACCTCGGCGCGCAGGCCCTGAGCCAGTTGCCCGAGGGGGCCGAGTCGTCGGCCGCGCGGGCCGAGGTGATGGCGGCGGTCCGGGCGCATTTCCGGCCCGAGTTCCTGAACCGGCTGGACGAGATCATCATCTTCCACCGGCTGAGCCGGGCGAACATGGACGCGATCGTGGACATCCAGCTTGTCGGGCTGGAGCGGCGCCTGGCGGACCGCAACATCACCCTGGACGTGGACCCGGCCGCGCGCACCTGGCTGGCCGACGAGGGTTATGACCCGGTCTTCGGGGCGCGGCCGCTGAAGCGGGTGATCCAGCGATCCCTGCAGAACCCCTTGGCCGAGATGCTGCTGGGGGGCGAGGTGATGGATGGCCAAACCGTGACGGTCACCGCCGGTCCCGAGGGGCTGATCGTCGGCGACCGCGTCAGCGCGGGGGTGCAGGGTGGCAATGAGCGCCCGGCCGACGTCGTGCTGCAATAAGCGGATCGGTCCCGGCCTTCACGGGCCGGGGCCTTTCCCTTGCCGGGAACGTGATGGCAGGGGCAGGATCGTTGAAGCTCCCACCCGCGTTTCTGCGACGCTATAAGGGGAAATGCCATGAAGCTGTCCTGGTCCGACGTCACGCCCGAGGCGCTGTTCCTGAACCGCCGCGCCTTCATCGCGGGTCTGGGCGTGGCCGCGGCCGCCCCCGCGCTGGCGGCGGTCGAGGAGCCCAACAGCTTCGAGCAGATCACCAACTACAACAACTTTTACGAATTCGGCTTCGGCAAGACCGATCCGGCCGAGAACGCGGACCAGCTTACTACCGACCCTTGGGCGGTCGAGATCGGCGGGCTTGTGGACCGGCCCGGCAGCTATTCGGTCGCCGACCTCGCACCCGAAAACGCGGTCGAGGAACGCCTCTACCGCCTGCGCTGCGTCGAGGCATGGAGCATGGTGATTCCCTGGCTGGGCGTGCCGCTGGCGCGCGTGCTTGAAAAGGTGGGCGTGCAGCCCGGTGCGCGATTCGTCGCCTTCGAGACTCTGCTGCGTCCCGAGGAAATGCCCGAACAGCGCCGCCGCAGCATGGACTGGCCCTACCGTGAGGGGCTGCGGCTGGACGAGGCGATGCATCCGCTGACGATTCTGGCCACAGGGCTTTACGGCAGGCCGATGCCCAACCAGAACGGCGCCCCGATCCGGCTGGTGGTGCCGTGGAAATACGGCTTCAAGTCGATCAAGAGCATCGTGAAGATCACCCTGACGGACAGTCAGCCCGTCACCACATGGCAGGCGATGCAGCCGCGCGAATACGGCTTCTATGCCAACGTGAACCCAGCTGTGGACCATCCGCGCTGGAGCCAGGCGACCGAGCGGCGCATCGGCGCGGGCCTGTTCGGCGGCCGGCAGGATACGCTGATGTTCAACGGCTACGGCGATCAGGTCGCGCAGATGTATGCCGGGATGGATCTGGCGCGGGACTATTGATGGACCGCATCCGCCGCCTGCCCACCGGTGTGGTCTGGGGCCTGGGCGCGCTGCCGCTGGTGCTGCTGGTCTGGGATACGCTGGAGGGGAACCTTGGGGTCGATCCCGTCCGCGACATCGAGCATCGGCTGGGCCGCACGGCGGTCTATTTCCTGCTGGCCTCGCTTTGCGTCGGCCCGCTGCTGCGGATGGCCCGTGTGAACCTGATGAAGTTCCGCCGTCCGCTGGGGCTGCTGGCCGCCAGCTATGCCGGGCTGCACCTGATGGCCTGGGCCGTGCTGGACATGGGACTGCTGTGGCCGCAGATGCTGAGGGACATCGTCAAGCGGCCCTATCTGACCATCGGCATGGGGGTGATGCTGATTCTGCTGGTGATGGCGGCGACATCCTCGAACGCGGCGATTCGCCGTCTGGGTCCGGTCCGCTGGCGGGCGATTCACCGCTGGGTCTATCTCGCGGCGCCCTTGGCCGTGTTCCACTGGCTGCTTGCCTACAAGATATGGCCCGCAAAGCCGCTGGTGATTCTGGCCGCGGTGGCGATTCTGCTAGGACTGCGGCTGCCTTGGCTGCAGGAGCGGTTTCGAGCGGCCCCAAGAAGATCAGCAAAATCAGCATGATGAAGGTTTTTTGACGGCGAGGTGAAACTTTTTGGAAGAATCCGCTTGCCCCCGTCATGATCTCCCCCTAGATACCGCTTCACCGAACGGCGGGG
>NZ_JAUNPC010000171.1 GCF_030536915.1 Paracoccus sp. (in: a-proteobacteria) | reverse complement strand
CGACCTACGCCGTCTTCGCCTCGCGCCGGGCCTATGACTTCATCGCCATGGCGATCGCCGAGGAAAACCTGCCGGTCAAGATCTGCTGCGCCCTGCCGGGGCTGACCACCGGCTATGGGCCGAGCCACCAGGCGACCGAGGACCTGGCGATCTTTCGCGGCCTGCCTAACATGACGATCATCGACCCCTGCGACGCCGACGACATCATCGGCATGGTGCCGCAGATCGCCGCGCATGACGGACCCGTCTATGCCCGCCTGCCGCGCGGCAAGGTGCCGAGCGTCCTGACGCGCCACAAGCCCGACTACCGCTTCCAGCTGGGCAAGGCCCAGGTGATCCGGGACGGACGGGACGTGCTGATCATCTCGACCGGCTTCATGACCATGCGCGCGCTGGACGCGGCCGAACGGCTCGCCGCGGACAACGTGGATGTCGCCGTGCTGCACGTACCGACGATCAAGCCCTTCGACGCCGCGACGATCCTCGCCGAAGCGGGCCGGGGTGGTCGCCTGGTCGTCACGGCCGAGAACCACACGGTCGTCGGCGGTCTGGGCGAGGCGGTGGCCAGCACGCTGCTAACGAACGGGATCACGCCCACGTTCCGCATGATCGGGCTGCCCGACCAGTTCCTCGAGGCCGGCGCGCTGCCGACGCTGCACGAGATGTACGGTCTGACCGTCGACAAGGTCGCCGAACGGATCAGGGGCTGGCTCTGACCGCCACAGAATTCTGAGATCGCAACAGAGAGGAAAGAGGCCATGGGGCTTCTGACGGACAAGTATGCCATCGTGACGGGCGCGGCCTCGGCGCGCGGCCTGGGCAAGGCAACCGCCGCGATGTTCGCGGAACATGGCGCAACGGTGGCCATCCTGGACCTGGACGCCGCCGCCGCCGAGGCCGCGGCGGCCGACCTGGGCGAGGGGCATGTGGGCCTGGCCTGCAACGTAACCGACAAGGCAGGCTGCGAGGCTGCGGTCAGGGCGCTGCTGGACCGATGGGGCCGGATCGACGTGCTGGTCAACAATGCCGGCATCACCCAGCCGCTGAAGATCATGGACATTGCACCACAGAACTATGACGCCGTGCTCGATGTGAACCTGCGCGGCACGCTCTACATGAGCCAGGCGGTGATCCCGGCCATGCGCGCGCAAAAGTCGGGCAGCATCGTCAACCTCAGCTCGGTCTCGGCGCAGCGCGGGGGCGGCATCTTCGGCGGACCGCACTACTCAGCCGCCAAGGCAGGCGTCCTGGGCCTGACCAAGGCCATGGCGCGCGAGCTTGCCCCCGACAATGTCCGCGTGAACGCGATCTGTCCCGGCTTCATCGCGACCGACATCACTGCGGGCAAGCTGACGCCCGAGATGAACGAACAGATTCTCGCCGGCATTCCGATGGGGCGTGCGGGCGCAGCCTCCGATGTCGCCGGCTGTGCGCTGTTCCTGGCCTCGGACCTGTCGGCCTACTGCACCGGCACGGAAGTGGACGTGAACGGAGGTTCGCTGATCCACTGAACACCTGTCCCGCCGCGAGGAGGCGGCGGGCGAATTCAATCCTTGGGAGGAAACCTCATGAAACGCATCACTCTTGCAGCGCTGCTCTGCACTGCTGCTCTGTCGGGCATGGCCCATGCCGAAACCGTCATCCTTGCCCATGCGCAGCCGCCGGGCAATCCGCGGTCGCTGGCGGCCGACTTCTTCGCCGAAAAGGTGGCGGCCTGCAGCAACGGCAACATCACCGTCAGCGTGGCCGGCGCCGCGACGATGGGCGACGATGTCGAGGCGCTGACCTCGACCTCGGCCAACGTGATCCAGATGACGGCGAACAGCCAGGGCGCGACCGCGCAGATCGTGCCCGAGCTGAACGTGATCGGCATGCACTAACTGTTCCAGGATGCGCAGACGTCCTGGTCGGTGATCGACGGCGACATCAGGGGCATGATCGACGAGCGCTCGCAGGCGCCCGGCCTGAAGCTGCTGGGCTTCTGGGACAATGGCATCCGCCACGTCACCCATCTGTCCAAGTCGATCACCACGCCCGCCGATCTTGAGGGCGTCAAGATCCGCACGCCGCCGGATGACATGACCATCTCGATCTTCAACACGCTGAAGGCCAATCCCGCGCCGCTGACCTTTGCCGAGCTGCCGACTGCGCTCCAGTCCGGCGTCTTCGAGGCGCAGGAAAATCCGCTGACGAACATCTATTCGTCCAAGCTGCACGAGATCACGAAGTACATCTCGCTGACCGGCCACAAGTACGAGACCTCGCCCCTGCTGGCCAGCATGGCCTGGTGGGCGTCGCTCTCGCCCGAGAACCAGGCCTGCGTCCAGCAGTCCGCAGACGAGGCGACGGCCTTCCAGCGCGACACGGCGCAGAAGGCGGAAACCGAGGTCCGGGCCAAGCTGGAACAGGAAGGTGCGATCATCACGGAACTGGCTGACCGGCAGGCCTTCATCGACGCGACGGCCAGTGTCTATGACGAATGGCGCGAACGCTTCCCCGAGCTGGTCGACAAGATCGTGGCGGAGGCGCGGAAATGACCAGCCCCGCACCCGTCATGAGCAAGGAGGACGGGCGCCCGGCGCCCTCCATCCTGCGGAACATCGTTTCCACGCTGGAGATGTCCGGCCGGCTGATCTGCGTCGTGACTCTGGTCGTGCTGTTCATCGGGCTGATGGCGAACGTGATCCTGCGTTATGCGTCCGGCCGCGGTCTCGACTGGGCCTACGACATCCACGCGATCCTCCTGCCTTGGCTGATCGCCGGGGGCGTCGTCATCGCCACGGTGCAAAGCCGCAACATCGCGATCAC
>NZ_JAUNPC010000170.1 GCF_030536915.1 Paracoccus sp. (in: a-proteobacteria) | reverse complement strand
GAGCCGCCGAGCACGTGGCACAGCTTGTGGTGCAGGGCCATGCCAACCTGTCCCAGAACCGTACCGCAGAGCCAGGCGCCATAAAGGGTCCCGCCGCGAGCTTCGAGGTCATGCGGGTTCTCGCAGACTATCGGCAGCGCCTTGCGGAAGGCGCGAAGCCCCTCAATGGCAAACAGGGCCGCGATCGGGTTGCGGTCCCGCGCATAGCGCCCTTCGGCGGCATGGGCCATCGCGTTCAAGGCGCTTGCCACGGTAATCGGCACCGGCAGCGACCGCACCAGTTCCGCGTCGTAGAGGATGACCTGCGGCTGCACCTTCGGATCGGTCAACGTGGTCTTCCGCCCGTCTTCGGTCTGCCCGAGAACCCTGTCGCTTCGCTGCCGGCATAGGTCGTCGGCAGCACGATCTGCGGCAACCCGGTGCGAAGGGCGATCGCCTTACCGAGACCGATGGTGGAGCCGCCGCCGATCGCGACAAGGCAATCTACCCCGAGCCGCCGAATCTCCTCCAAGCGCCGTCTCGGTCACCGGCACAGGGGTGTGCATCTTTGCCAGCGGCACGATCCCGGCGGCGAGCCCACCCATCTCGGCGGCAAGTTCCTCGGTCATGCCGGTCTTGCCGGGCGTCGAAAGCACCGCGGCACGCGCGCAGCCCAGCCTTTCGATCTCGACGCCCGTGTCGCGCCGGACCCCGGGGCCAAAGCGCAGCCGCAGGGCAGGTTGGGACAGGGCGAATTCTGGCTGAAAGGACGACACCGGGCCTCTTTCTCCGGCTTACAGCGGCCGGATTTCCTTGATGAAGGTCTCGAAGAAGTCCGAGAAGGTCGCGACCTTCAGCGGCAGCCGCGCGTAGGGCGGGTAATAGAGCGTGAGCCAGATCTCGGGCGAGGACCAGTCGGGCAGGACCTCGGCCAGCCGCCCGGCGTCCAGATCCTCCTCGACGATGAAGCGGGGCAGCAGCGCGATGCCTTCCCCGTTCAGCACCAGCCGCGCCAGCACGTCGCCGTTGTTGGCGCTGAACCGCCCTGTCGCCCGATGGCTGCGGCGGGAGGGTCCCTTTGACAGTTCCCAGACCTCGTCGCGGGCGTCCGAGCGGTAGCTGAGGCAGATGTGGCCCGCCAGGTCGCCCGGATCGCCGGGGGTGCCATGGGCCGTCAGGTAGCTGGGCGCGGCGACCAGCACCCGGGGCACCGGGCTGATCCTGCGCCAGATGGTGGACTTGTCCTCGGGCGGCCCCGAGATGCGGATCGCAAGGTCGTAATCCTCCTCGACGATGTCCACGAAGCTGTCCGACAGGCTCAGCGCCACATGCGTCTGCGGATAAAGTGTGGCGAACTGCGACAGCACCGCCGGCAGCACCCGCATCCCCATCGAGATCGGCGCACTGACGCGGATCAGCCCCGAGGTGATGCCCTGCGCCTCGCGCGTTTCCTGCGCGGCCTCGGCCATCCCCTCGGCCAGCGGCGCCACCCTCGCCGCATAGACCGCCCCCGCCGCGGTCAGCGAGACCTGCCGGGTGGTGCGGACCAGAAGCTGTACGCCAAGCCGGTCTTCCAGCGCGGCGATGGTGCGGGTCACGGAGGCCGGGGTCAGCCCAAGCTGCCGGGCGGCGCCTGCGAAGCTTTGCTGCTCGACGACCGCAAGGAAGACGCGAATGGATTCCAGTTCGCCCATGAAATGACCATTACGAAAAACGCAATAGTGGATGCAATATTGTGCTCGTTCAGATGAGTGAATCGAGTCCGTATATCTCCTTCAAGCAACGACACACGAGACCGAGGAACCGCCATGCTCACCCAGATCAAGGGCCTTCACCACACCACGTCCATGGCCTCGGACGCCCAGGAAAACAACGCCTTTTTCACCAAGGTGCTCGGCCTGCGCCGGGTCAAGAAGACCGTGAACTTCGACGCGCCCGACGTTTATCACCTTTATTACGGCGATGAGACCGGGTCTGCCGGCACCATCATGACCTACTTCCCCTTCCCGAACATCGTGAAGGGCCGTCGTGGCACCGGCGAGGTGACCGAGACGGTGTTCGCGGTGCCGGAAGGCTCGCTGGACTACTGGAAAGAGCGCTTCGGCAATCACGGCGTCACCGGCCTGCAGGAACACGAGGTCTTCGGCGAGAAGCGCCTGCGCTTTTCCGGTCCCGACGGCGACGGCTTCGCTTTGACCGAGGTCACGGGTGACAGCCGCCAGCCCTTCGCCGGCGGCCCGGTGCCGGCGGAGAAAGGCATTTACGGCTTTCATGGCGTCACCATGCAACTGCGCGACGGTGCTGCCACGGCCGAACTGCTGAAGTTCATGGGCTATGACCAGGTCGCCCGCGACGGGACGACGATCCGTCTGGCGATCAAGGACGGCAATGGCGCCGACTTCATCGACCTCGACGTGCAGCCGGACGCCGAACGGGCGCGCGAGGGCGCGGGCTCGGTCCACCACGTCGCCTTTGCGGTCGAGAACCGCGCCGCGCAGGAACAGGTCCGCAAGGCCCTGCTGGACGCGGGCGTCCATGTCACCCCCATCATCGACCGCGACTACTTCTGGGCGATCTACTTCCGCACCCCCAGTGGTGTGCTGTTCGAGATCGCCACGAACGAGCCGGGCTTCGCCCGTGACGAGGACGTCGCCCACTTGGGCGAGGCGCTGAAGGTTCCCGCTCAGCACGCCCATCTGCGCTCGTGGATCGAGCAGGCGCTGACCCCGATCACCGACTGATCGCCTGACCCGAAACGCCCGAAGCAACAGACGCCGCCCCGACCGATCCCGAGCGCCTTCGCCCGGCGACTGACGCTCAGCCCATGGCCGCGGTCGATCATCGTCCTGCGCCCGGCAGCAGACCTG
>NZ_JAUNPC010000087.1 GCF_030536915.1 Paracoccus sp. (in: a-proteobacteria) | reverse complement strand
GCCGTGCCGTCCAGATGTCAGGTCGCTTGCTGGCCGGATGCCGCCGGGCGCTTACGTCGCCAGCGCGATGCGGCCGCCGGGCAGGCGGATGACGCGGCCCTCCAGTTCCAGGTCGAGGATCGTGGAGGCGAGATGCGCGGGCGAAACGCCGAGGTCGCGGATGACGCTGTCCTCGTCGGATGGAGAGGGGCCGAGAAGGGCCAGCAACCGATGGCGCAGGGCCGATGACCGGTCAGCATCGCCGGGGGCCATGCCGCCCGCGCTTCGCGCCACCTCTGAATCGTTGCCTTCCGGCTTCTGCAGGTTGCGCGGCGGAAGCCCGCGGCTGTCGGACATGACATTCCCGCCGCGCCGGTTATCCGGGGCGCCCATCGCCGCCGGATCAGGGCTGCTGCTCTCACTAGCCGTCCGACGCGCTTGCCCTTCGGACTCGACCTGGCCTTTCCGCCGCGCAGGGGCATCCGCACCTTCCGGCCCCCCGCGGGGAAACCGGGCCATCCCGCCTGCGCCGGACAGGGCGGCCAGCACGTCGTCGGAATTGCGCACCAGCGTCGCGCCGTCGCGGATCAGGGCGTTGCAGCCCGCCGCGCGGGCGTCGAGCGGATGGCCCGGAACGGCCATGATCTCGCGCCCCTGCTCGGCCCCGCAGCGGGCGGTGATGAGGCTGCCCGACCGATGCGCGGCCTCGATCACCACCACGCCCGCAGACAGGCCCGAGACGATACGGTTGCGCGCGGGGAAATGGCGGGCGACCGGCTCTACCCCCGGCGGCTGCTCGGTCAGCAGGCTACCGTTCTCGCGGATGCGGTCGGCAAGGGCGCGGTTCTCGGCCGGGTAGATGACGTCGATGCCGCCCGCCATGACGGCCAGGGTGCCGGCCTCGCAGCTTGCCTCATGCGCGGCGGTGTCGATACCGCGGGCGAGGCCCGCGACCACCGTCAGTCCGGCCTCTGCCAGCCCGCGCGCAAGTCCGCGCGCCATCCGCAGGCCCAGAGACGAGGCATTGCGGGCGCCGATGACGGCGACGGCCGGGCGGTCCAGCGCCTCGGCCCGGCCCTTCAGCCACAGGACGGGTGGCGCATCGGGAATCGTGGCAAGAAGCGGAGGGTAAAGCGGATCGTCGAAGCGGATCAGCCGCGCCCCCGCACGGACGCCCGCCGCAAGCTCGGCTTGGGCCACGCCCGCGGGGCAGATCTCGTAGCCCGCGATCCCGGCCTCGGCGGCGATCCGGGGCAGGGCGTCAAGCGCCGCCGCGGCGCTGCCATGTTCGGCCAGAAGCCGGTGGAACGTCGCCGGTCCGACGCGGCGGGAACGGATGAGGCGAAGAACCGTCAGGTCATCGTCCCGAGCGGCGCGCGGAGAAAAGGAGTTGTTGAAAGAAAGCGATTGCGCCTGCAATACCGGTCCCTGCCTCATCCGCAGGGAACTCATCGCATGGGGATGTTAAGAAAGCGTTAACGTCAGGCGGCCGAGCCGCCGACCGTCAGCCCGCCGATCAGCAGCGTGGGCTGGCCCACGCCCACCGGCACCCACTGGCCCTGCTTGCCGCAATTGCCGACGCCGGGGTCCAGGGCAAGGTCGTTGCCCACCGCGCGGATCTGGCGCAGGGCCGTCGCGCCGTCGCCGATCAGGGTGGCGCCGCGGATGGGTTCGCCCACCTCGCCGTTCCGCACACGGTAAGCCTCGGTGCAGGAAAAGACGAACTTGCCGTTGGTGATGTCCACCTGGCCGCCGCCGAAGCCCACGGCGTAGATGCCGTCCTTCAGGCCCGACAGGATCGCCGCCGGATCATCCGTGCCGGGGTCCATCATGGTGTTGGTCATGCGCGGCATTGGCGCATGGGCATGGCTTTCCCGCCTGCCGTTGCCGGTCGGCTCGACCCCCATCAGCCGGGCGTTCTGCCGGTCCTGCAGGTAGCCGACGAGGATGCCGTCCTCGATCAGCACGTTGCGCCGGGGCGGCGTGCCCTCGTCGTCCACGGTGATGGACCCGCGCCGGTCGGGCAGGGTGCCGTCGTCCACCACGGTGACGCCGGGCGCCGCGATCCGCTGCCCCATCAGGCCGGAAAAGGCCGAGGCCTTCTTGCGGTTGAAATCGCCCTCCAGCCCGTGGCCCACCGCCTCGTGCAGCAGGATGCCCGGCCAGCCCGGCCCCAGCACCACGTCCATGACGCCTGCCGGGGCGGGAACCGAGCGCAGGTTGACCTGCGCGATCCGCAGCGCCTCGCGCACCAGTCCCTGCCAGTGGTCGGGCTGCATCAGCGCGGCCAGCCCGAATCGCCCGCCGCCGCCTGCCGTGCCAGTTTCCCGCCGGGCATTCGATTCCACGATCACCGAGACGTTCAGCCGCGCCATCGGACGGATGTCGGTGACGATGCCGCCTTCGGGGCGCAGGATCACGACCTCCTGCAGCGAGGTCGCCATCGAGGCCGTCACCTGCACCACGCGGGGGTCGAGATCGCGGGCAAAGGCGTCGATGTCGCGCAGGGTGGCGATGCGGGCGGAAAACTCGATCCCGCCGACCGGGTCGGCGTCGGTGTAAAGCCGCGGCCCCGGCCCGGCGGGGGGCGGCGCCATCACGCCGCCGCCGTTGCCGACCGCCAGCCGCGCCATGGCGGCGGCGTCGCGCAGGGCGGGTTCGGTGATGTCGGTGGAATGGCCGTAGCCCGTGACCTCGCCCCGGACCGCCCGCAGGCCGAAGCCCTGCGTCGCGTCATAGCCCGCGCTGCGCAGCCGCCCGTCGTCGAAGACCAGGCTTTCGCTGCGGGCGCGTTCCAGGAAAAGCTCGCCATCGTCGGCGCCCAGGGTCGCCTCGCGCAGGATGGCAAGGGCGCGGTCGGGGTCGATCAGGGCGGCGAAAGGGTCGAAGCGATCGGTCATGTCAGCCGGGAGGTAGGGGTTTTTTAGGACGAAGTCGATAGCAATGGCTTGCCGGGTGGCGGTAGATGTGGTTGTGACAAGATGACGCGACGGGGCGGCAAGGGGTGCCGCCCGCGGTTGCATGAACCGGACTCCCACGGAAGACGCAGGGACCAAGACGGGAAACGACGAATGGCGAACTGGGCAAGGGGCCGCGTGACGGCAGGGCTGATGGCGGCGGGCTTTGCCGCGGCGAACCTGGGCGCAAGCGGCGCGGCGATGGCGCAGGACGTGCTGGGCGAGCTGCCGGTGATCGGCAAGCCCGAGCCGGGCGGGATCGGCTTCCAGCCGGCCTCCAGCCCGCTGGCGGCCGACCAGCAGTGGCTGGATCATTTCGTGCTGCTCATCATCACGGCGATCACGATCATCGTCTGCCTGCTGATCCTGTGGTGCATCGTCCGCTTCAACCGCCGCGCGAACCCGGTGCCGGCGCGCTTCACCCACAACACCCCGGTCGAGGTGCTGTGGACGGTGGTCCCGGTGCTGATCCTGCTGACCATCGGCATCTTCTCGCTTCCGGCGCTGTTCCGGTCGCAGGAAATGCCGGCCGACCCGGACGTGGTCATCAAGGCCGTGGGTCACCAGTGGTACTGGTCCTACGAATACCCCAACGACGGCATCGCCTTTGATTCGCTGATGCTGACGCGTGAGGAACTGGCGGATTACGGCTATTCCGAGGATGAATACCTGCTGGCCACCGACACCGCCGTGGTCGTCCCGGTCGGCGCCACGGTGCTGATGCAGGTGACGGCGACCGACGTGATCCATTCCTGGACCATCCCCGCCTTCGCCGTGAAGCAGGACGCCGTTCCGGGCCGCATCGCGCAACTGTGGTTCGAGGCGACGCAGGAAGGCGTCTATTTCGGCCAGTGCTCGGAACTCTGCGGCATCAACCACGCCTACATGCCCATCGTGGTCAAGGCCGTGAGCCAGGACACCTATGACGCCTGGCTGGCCGAGGCGCAGACGACCTTTGCCGCCGATGCCTCCGACCACCTGCCCGCCGCGCCGGTGCGGCTGGCCTCGGCGAACTGATCGGCGTGACGGACATCCGTTCATACGAGGCCCATGGCCTGGCTGCAGGGGGCGAGGGCGAGTTCGGCGACTATGTCGCGCTGCTGAAGCCGCGCGTCATGTCGCTGGTGGTCTTCACTGCCTTTGTCGGGCTTTACGTCGCCCCCGTGTCGGTGAACCCGGTCGTGGCTTTCGCCTCGATCCTGTTCATCGCGCTGGGGGGCGGGGCCTCGGGCGCGCTGAACATGTGGTATGACGCCGACATCGACGCGGTGATGAACCGCACCCGCAAGCGCCCCGTCCCCGCCGGCCGCGTGACGGCGGGCGAGGCGCTGGGAGTCGGCCTGTTCCTGTCGGGCCTTGCGGTGCTGATGCTGGGGCTTGCGGCCAACTGGTTCGCGGCGGCGTTCCTTGCCTTCACGATCTTCTTCTATGCCGTGATCTACACGGTCTTCCTCAAGCGCTCGACGCCGCAGAACATCGTAATCGGCGGCGCGGCGGGGGCCTTCCCTCCGATGATCGGCTGGGCCTGCGCCACCGGCGGGATCGCGGTCGAATCGCTCCTGATGTTCGCGCTGATCTTCTTCTGGACGCCGCCGCACTTCTGGGCGCTGGCGCTGTTCATGAAGGAAGATTACCACAAGGCCGGCGTTCCGATGCTGACGGTGACGCATGGCCGCGCGGCCACGCGCCGCCACATCTTCGGCTATACGCTGGTGCTGGCGCCCTTCGCCGTGGCGCTGGGTCTGACCTCCATCGGCGGGCCGATCTACATGGCGGTGGCGCTGGTGCTGAACGCGCTGTTCATCCACGGCGGCTGGCTGATCCTGCGCCGGAGCGAGGAACAGGCGCAAGCCGACGCCTATCGCGTCGAGAAAAGCTTCTTCCGGCTGTCGCTCTACTATCTTGCACTGCATTTCGCCGCGCTGGCGCTGCAGGCCACGGTGGGGACATGGTGATGGGAATCCGTGCGGAACATGAACTGCACCGCCGCCGCAGCGGGCGCAATCTCGGCCTGGGCATCGTGCTGGTGCTGTTCGTGACGCTGGTCTTCGCCCTGTCCATCGTCAAGGTGCAGCAGGGCGGCATGATCCAGGGCTTCGACCATCGCCCGGCTGCCCCCGCGCCGGCCTCGCTGCCCGGACCTGCCGCGAACCCCGTCGCCGTGCCCGGCACGCCGGGGGCGGACCTGCCCAACGCGCAACCCGCGCCGGTGCGGCCATGAGCACGCAACCCGACGCCAACAAGCGGGTGGTTTGGCGGCTGCTGGCGGTCGTCGTCACCATGGGCGCGCTCGCCTGGGTGGCGGTTCCGTTCTATTCCTGGTTCTGCCAGGTCACGGGTTTCGCCGGAACCACCCAGGTGGCCGAGCAGGGCTCGGACCGGGTGCTGGACCAGACCGTGCGCGTGCGCTTCGACGCCAATGTGATGCCGGACCTCGGCTGGACCTTCCGGCCGATGCAGACCGAGATGACCGTGCGCCTGGGCGAGACGGCGATGGCCTATTACGAGGCGGTCAACACCTCGGACCAGACGGTCACCGGCAGCGCGACCTACAACGTCGCCCCCTCGGACGCCGGCTATTATTTCGAGAAGATCGAGTGCTTCTGCTTCACCGAGCAGACGCTCGCCCCCGGCGAGCGGATCGAGATGCCGCTGACCTTCTTCGTCAGCCCCGACATGCTGGACAACCGCGACGCGGCCCATATCCGCGACATCACGCTCAGCTACACCTTCTTCCGCCAGGACGCGCAGAAATCGGCCCGGGCCGAGACCGGCGCCTCGGCGACCGCCCTGAACTGACCGCACATGACGACGCAGAGAGAGCCCGCCATCATGGCCCACGCCAAGAACCACGATTATCATATCCTGCAGCCATCCCTGTGGCCGTTCCTGGGCGCCATCGGCGCGTTCATCATGCTGACCGGCGGCGTCTTCTGGATGAAGCGGATGGGCGTGATGGGGCTGCCCGACTGGGCGGTCTTCGCGGCAGGCTTCCTGCTGGTGATCTACACAATGTACGGCTGGTGGGCCGACGTCACGCATGAGGGCAACACCGGCGACCACACCCCTGTCGTGCAGATCGGCCTGCGCTACGGCATCATCCTGTTCATCATCTCCGAGGTGATGTTCTTCGTCGCCTGGTTCTGGGCCTTTTTCAAGCACGCGCTTTACCCGATGGGCGAGATGAGCCCGATCGTGGACGGCGTCTGGCCGCCCGAAGGCATCCAGACCTTCGACCCCTGGCACCTGCCCTTCATCAACACGCTGATCCTGCTTTTGTCGGGTTGCGCCGTGACCTGGGCGCACCATGCGCTGGTCCATGACAACGACCGCAAGACCGTGATCCGGGGCCTGATCGTCGCGGTGATCCTGGGCGTCCTTTTCACCGCGCTTCAGGCCTATGAATACAGCCACGCGGCCTTCGGCCTGGCGGACACGGCCTATGGCGGCGTCTTCTACATGGCAACGGGCTTCCACGGCTTCCACGTCGTCATCGGAACGATCTTCCTCTTCGTCTGCCTGGTCCGCTTCATCCGCGGCGACATGAACCAGCACCAGCATGTCGGATTCGAGGCCGCCGCATGGTACTGGCACTTCGTGGACGTGGTCTGGCTGTTCCTGTTCGCCGCCATCTACGTCTGGGGCCGCTGATCCCCTTCACAGCCGAACAGGCGCGCGGGCAGGTCCCGCGCGCCTTTGCCGTTCAAGGGGCTGACGCCCCGTCCGCTCAGGGCATGTCATCGATGCTGCGCCGCCTGCTTCTGTTGCTGATCCCCGGCTTTGCCCTGACTGCCGTGCTGGCCTCGCTGGGGGTGTGGCAGCTGCAAAGGATGGAATGGAAGGCCCAGCAGCTTGCCGCCATCCAGGCCGGGATCGAGCAGCCGCCCGTGCCCCTGCCTGCCGCCATCGACCCCTCGATGCGCTACCTGCCGGTGGTGGTCGCGGGGCGCACGACCGGCGAGGAAATCCTCGTCCTCTCCCACACCAGGGAGGAGGGGGGCGGCTACAACATCGTCTCGGCCTTCGAGACGTCGGACGGGCGCCGGATCATGGTGGACCGCGGCTATGTCCCGCAGGACGACCGCCATGCCGCGCGTCCTCCCGTGACCCTGACCGTCGCGGGCAACCTGCACTGGCCGGACGAGAAGGGCGGATCGACCCCCGACCCCGACCTTGCCGCCAACATATGGTTCGCCCGCGAGGTGCCGCGCATGGCGGCGCATCTGGGGACCGAGCCGGTGCTGATCGTGGCAAGCACCGTTCAGGGCGACGCGCAGGGCGTCCAGCCGATCCCGCTGGACATCGCTGGCATCCCGAACAACCACCTGTCCTATGCGGTGCAGTGGTTCCTGTTCGCCCTGATCTGCTTCGGGATGACAATGGCGCTGGCTTGGCGTATCCGGCGGCAAAGCGACTGAAGGGAAGACGATGCGCTATATCTCGACCCGCGGGCAGGCGCCCGTGCTGCCCTTTGCCGAGGCGATGATGACCGGCCTCGCCCGCGACGGCGGGTTGTATGTGCCGGAAACGATCCCGCAGATGGACGCGGCTGCCATCGCCGCGCTTGAAGGGCTGTCCTACGAGGAGACCGCCTTCCGCGTCATGCAGCCCTTCGTGGCGGAAAGCTTTTCCGAGGAGGAACTGCGCCAGGCCATCCGCCGCGCCTATCAGGGTTTCGGCCATGCCGCCCGCGCACCCTTGGTTCAGCTTGCGCCAGGGCATCACCTGCTGGAACTGTTCCACGGCCCGACGCTGGCCTTCAAGGACTTCGCCATGCAGCTGATCGGCCAGCTGTTCCAGGTCGCGCTGGCCCGCGAAGGTCGCCGCGTCACCATCGTCGGCGCGACCTCGGGCGATACCGGCTCGGCGGCCATCGAGGCCTTCCGGGGGCTGCCGAACGTGGATGTCTTCATCCTCTACCCGCATGGCCGGGTCAGTGAGGTTCAGCGGCGGCAGATGACGACGCCGGACGATGCCAATGTCCATGCGCTGGCCATCGACGGCACCTTCGACGACGCGCAGGCGCGGCTCAAGGACCTGTTCAACGACCACGATTTCCGCGACAGCGTGAGTCTGGCCGGGGTGAACTCGATCAACTGGGCGCGGGTGCTGGCGCAGGTGGTCTATTACTTCACCAGCGCCGTGTCCCTTGGGGCGCCGCACCGTTCCGTCAGCTTCACCGTGCCCACTGGCAACTTCGGGGACATCTTTGCGGGCACTATCGCGCGGGCAATGGGCCTGCCGGTGGACCGGCTGGTGATCGCCACCAACCAGAACGACATTCTGGACCGCGCCTTGAAGACTGGCACCTACGAGGTTGGCCGGGTCGAGCCTTCGGTCTCGCCCTCGATGGACATTCAGGTGAGTTCCAACTTCGAGCGCGCGCTGTTCTATGCGCTGAATGGCTATGGCGGGGCCGTGGCCCAACTGATGCAGGAGCTGAAAGAGGGCAGCTTCACCGTTCCGCAGGGCGCGCTGCAGCACCTGCGCGAGATCTACGACTCGGGCCGGGTGTCGGAACCCGAGACGCTGGCCACCATCGCCCGCGTCCGCGCCGAGACCGGCGAGGTCGTCTGCCCCCATACCGCCGTCGGCATCAAGGTCGCGGACGACCACCGCAAGCCGGGTGTGCCGATGATCACGCTGGCGACGGCGCACCCGGCCAAGTTCCCCGATGCGGTGGAACAGGCCATCGGCCTCCGGCCCCCGCTGCCCCCGCATATGGCCCGGCTCTTCGACCTGCCCGAGCGGGTCACGCGGGTTGAAAACGACAACGAGGCGCTTAAGTCCTTGATCCTTGAACGGAGAATGGCTTGAACGACGTCCAGATCACCACCCTTCCGAACGGCCTGCGGGTCGCCACGCGACTGATGCCGGGGCTGCATTCCGCCAGCGTCGGCGTCTGGGTCAACGCCGGCGGGCGGGATGAGCGCGCCGAGCAGAACGGCATCGCGCATTTCTTGGAACACATGGCCTTCAAGGGCACCGCGCGCCGGTCCGCCCTGCAGATCGCGGAAGCGATCGAGGACGTGGGCGGCTATATCAACGCCTATACCTCGCGCGACGTGACGGCCTATTACGCGCGCGTGCTGTCGGGCGACGTAGGCTTGGCGCTGGACGTGATCGGCGACATCGTCCTGAACCCGGCCTTCGATCCGCGCGAGATCGAGGTCGAGCGCGGCGTGATCCTGTCCGAGATCGGCCAGAGCCTCGACACGCCCGACGACGTGATCTTCGACTGGCTGCAGGAAGCGGCCTATCCCGGCCAACCGATGGGCCGCACGATCCTCGGTCCCGCCGAGCGCGTGTCCCGCTTTTCCCGCGAGGACCTCGCGGGCTTTGTCGGCGAGCATTACGGCCCCGGCCAGATGATCGTGGCCGCCGCCGGCGCCGTCGATCACGAGGCGCTGGTGCGGCAGGCCGAGGACATCTTCGGCCATCTCAAGCCGCTTCTGGGCATCGGACGCGAAGCCGCCGTCTGGCAGGGCACCGAAGCCCGCCGCGTCAAGAAGCTGGAACAGGCGCATTTCGCCCTGGCCTTCGAGGGGCCGGGCTTCCGGGACCCCGACTTCTACGCCGCGCAGATCTGGACCAACGCGCTGGGGGGCGGCATGTCCTCGCGCTTGTTCCAGAAGATCCGCGAGGAGCGCGGCCTCTGCTATTCCATCTTCGCGCAGTCGGGCTTCCATGACGACACCGGGATGGTGACGGTCTATGCGGGCACCTCGGGCGACCAGGTGGCCGACCTTGCGCATCTGACGGTGGACGAGATCCGCCGCTCTGCCGAGGATCTGGGCGAAGCCGAGGTCGCCCGCGCCAAGGCGCAGCTCAAGGCCGGGCTGCTGATGGGTCTGGAAAGCCCCTCGGGGCAGGCGGAACGCATTGCCCGGGCACTGTCGATCTGGGGCCGGGTGCCCGATGCCGAGGAGGTGGCAGCCCGCATCGACGCCGTGACCGCCGGTGACGTGCGCGACCACGCGCAGCGGATGATCGCGCGGGCGCAGCCGGCCTTGGCGCTCTATGGCCCCGTCCGCAAGGCGCCCGCCCGCGAGGCGCTGGCCGAACGGCTCGCCGCCTGATGTTCTGGCGGCGCAATGCGCCCCGGCTGGAAACCGAGCGCATGGTTCTGCGCCTGCCCGCGCATGGCGATTTCGCCGCCTGGACCGGCCTGAGGGCCGAAAGCCGCGCCTTCCTGACCCCGTGGGAACCCGTGTGGCACGCCGACCACCTGTCGCGCCGCGCCTTCACCAACCGCGTCTACTGGGCCACGCGGGCCAGCCGCGGCGGCACCTCGCTGCCCTTGTTCCTGACGCGCCGCAACGACGGCGAGCTGCTGGGCGCGATCACGCTGGACGGCATCCGCCGCGGCCCCGCGCAGATGGGAACACTGGGCTACTGGATCGGCGCGCCCTTCGCCCGGCAGGGCTACATGCGCGAGGCGATCGGGGCGGTCGTCGGTCATGCCTTCGGATCGATGGACCTCAGCCGGATCGAGGCCGCCTGCCTGCCCGAGAACACCGCCAGCCGGGGCGTGCTGGAACAATGCGGCTTCAAATACGAGGGCGTCGCCCAGTCCTACCTGCAGATCAACGGACGCTGGCGGAACCATGTGCTGTATTCCTATCTGCGCCCCGACCGGCGCGGGCGGACCGAGGTGGGGTAGGGCGCATGGGGGCGCTGCCCCCGCCACTCTGCGAGTGGCTCCCCCGGGATATTTGGGCAAAGGAGAACTGGATGCTGAACCCCGCCGATGACCGCCTGATCGCCGCCTTGCCCGAAAGCGTCGTCCGCCCGCTGGAGCCGCGGCATCTGGACGAGCCGCGCGGCTATTTCGCGGGGCGGGGCGGGTTGCTGGCGGCGCCGCGCAACGTCGAGGAGGTGGCGGCCGTCGTGCGCGCCTGTGCCGTGGCGCGGGTGGCGGTGCTGCCGCGCGGGGGCGGGACCGGGCTGGTCGCGGGATCCGTCATGCCGCAGGGGCCCGCGCCGCTGGTCCTGTCGCTGGAACGGATGACCGCCATCCGCAACGTCTGGCCGGATGAGGATGCCTTGGTGGCCGAGGCGGGCGTCACCTTGCAACAGGTGCAGGAGGCCGCGGCCAGCGTGGACCGGCAGTTCCCGCTGTCGCTGGCAAGCCAGGGCACGGCGCAGATCGGCGGCGTGCTGGCGGCGAATGCGGGCGGCACGGGCGTGCTGCGCTGGGGCAACGCCCGCGCGCTGTGTTTGGGGATCGAGGCGGTGATGCCGGACGGGTCCATCCTGCGCGACCTCAAGCGGCTGCGGAAGGACAACACCGGCTATTCCCTGCGCGATCTTCTGATCGGGGCCGAGGGCACGCTGGGGATCATCACCGCCGCGACGCTGAAGCTCGCGCCGCGCCCGGCGGCGGTGGCGACGGCGATGCTGGAGGTGCCGGACCCTCAGGCCGCGCTGCAACTGCTGTCGCTGGCGCAGGCGATGATGGCGGGCTGCGTCACCACCTTTGAACTGATCTCGGGGCAGGGCCTCGCCTTCGTGGCCGAGACGCTGCCGGAAATCCGCCAGCCCCTGCCCGGCGCGCCCTGGTCGGTGCTGCTGGAACTGTCGCTGCCCAAGGGCATGGACCCCGATGCGGCGGTGGAAGACCTGCTGGGGAGGGCGATGGAGGAGGGGCTCGTCCTTGACGGCGCCATCGCCCAGTCGGGCCAGCAGGCCGCCGAGTTCTGGAACCTGCGCGAGCATCTGCCCGAGGCGAACC
>NZ_JAUNPC010000169.1 GCF_030536915.1 Paracoccus sp. (in: a-proteobacteria) | reverse complement strand
GATCGACAAGGGCGAGGGCAAGGGCGCGCTGCTTTACACCGAAAAGGAACTGCGCGACGCCGAGACCGGCACCCTGCTGGCCACGACCCGCAACACGACCTTCCTGCGCGGCGACGGTGGCTTCGGCGGTCCCGGCGGCCCCGCGAAGCCGGTCCACAAGCTGCCTGAAACCGAGCCTGACGGCGCGGCCGAGGTGCAGACGCGGCCCGAACAGGCGCTTTATTACCGCTGGAACGGCGACGACAACGCCCTGCATCTCGACCCCGAGGTTGCCGCCCGCGCCGGGTTCGAGCGGCCGATCATGCACGGGATGTGCTTTCTGGGCATGACCGCCCATGTGCTGCTGGCGCAGCTTTGCGGCCATGACACCAGCCGGTTCCGGGGTCTCGACGCGCGCTTCACCGCCAGCGTCTATCCGGGCGAGACATTGCGCGTCGAGTTCTGGAAGGACGGCTCGTTCCGCACCCGCGTGGTAGAGCGGGACGTGATCGCCATCGGCAACGGCAAGTTCGATTTCGCATGAGTGGGGGTAAGGGATGAGCTCGATCCGCATCAATGACGAGGACCGGCAGGAACAACTGCGGATGCTCGTCGAAAGCGCCGCCGGGATCGCCCCGCGTCAGGGTGGCTTCAAGCGCCAGCGGACGCTGGAGAAGTCCGACACGGGCTTCGACCGCGGGGCATGGGCGGAACTCGCCGGGATGGGCTGGCTGGGCCTGCGCCTGTCCGAGGACGCGGGCGGCATGGGGCTGGGAATGCTGGAATATGCCGTCCTCGCCGCCGAAGCCGGAGCCGCGCTGCTGCCCGAGCCCTTCATCGAGGCGCAGCTTGCCATCGACGTGATGGGGGCCGAAACCCCGGCCGAGGCGCTGTCGGGCGAACGCCTGATCCTGCCCGCATGGAGCTTTGCCGCCGACGGCACCGACATCGCCGGCGGCGTGACGGTCCAGGGCGACCGGCTCAGCGGCGAGAAGCGCTTCGTGCCGCTGGCGGCTGCGGCCGACGAGCTGCTGGTCACGACGGCCGAAGGCGGCTGGCTGGTCGCGGCCGCGGACACTGAAATCACGACCGAGCGCACCCAGGACGGCGGCCATGTGGGCCGCGTCCGGCTGGACGGCGTGGCGGGCCGCCGCATCCCCTTCGCCGATCCGCGCGCTTTCGACGCGGCCACGCTTGCCAACGCCGCCTGTCTGCTGGGCGTGATGGAGCGGGCGTTCGAGATCACGCTGGACTACCTCAAGACCCGCCGCCAGTTCGACCGGCCCATCGGCAGCTTCCAGGCGCTGCAGCACCGCGCGGTCGAGATGAAGGTGCAGATCGAGATCACCCGCGCCGTCATCCGCGACACGGCGCTGGCCTTCGACGGCGACGGCGATGTGCGCGCCGCGGTCTCGCGCGCGATGACCCGCGCCAGCGAGGCGGCGCAGTTCGTGACCCGCCAGGCGATCCAGATGCACGGCGCGATCGGCTACACGGATGAGGCCGACATCGGCCTGTTCCTGCGCAAGACGCTGGTGCTGATGAACCGCTACGGCTCGGCCAGCACCCACCGCAAGCGCCACGCCGAAACCCATGCCGAGGCGGCCTGATGGCGCTGGATCGCGACAACCGGGACGGGGTGCTGGTCCTGACGCTGAACGAGCCGCAGCGGCGCAACCCGCTGACGCAGGCGATCAAGGACGGGCTGTTTCAGGCGCTGACCTCGGCCCGGACCGACGAAGCCGTGCGCGCCGTGGTGCTGACCGGCGCGGGGGGCAACTTCTGCGCGGGCGGCGACCTGGCGACGCTCGGCACTGAAACCGTGGCGGGTGCGCGCGAGCGGATGATGCGCAGCGGCGACCTGATCCGGCGCATGGTGCGATACCCCAAGCCGCTTTACGCCGCCGTCGAAGGCTGGGCGGCGGGGGCTGGCTTGTCGATTGCGCTGGCCTGCGACGGGATCGTGGCGGGAGAGGGGGCGCGGTTCCTCGCCTCCTTCGTCCGCGTGGGCCTGATTCCGGATCTGGGAATGCTCGGCAGCCTGCCCGCCCGCATCGGCCCGGCGCCGGCGCGGCGGATGATGCTGTCCGCAGAACCCATGGACGCCGCCGCCGCGCAGGCCGCGGGGCTGGTGGACGAGGTGACGGCGGAGGGCGCGGCGCTGGACCGGGCCGTCGAACTCGCCCGCGCTGCCGCCGCGCGCGCGCCGTTGCCGCAGGCCCATGTCAAGGATTTCCTCGCCCGCGCCGTCGATGAGGCGCTGGATTACGAGGCGCTGATCCAGCCGCTACTGCTGGCAAGCCAGGACGCCGCCGAAGGCCGGGCGGCCTTCTTCGACAAGCGCGAGCCGCAATTCAAGGGGATGTGAGATGACCGCCATCGACCCGAAACCGCATGAAGACCTGAACCCTCTGTCCGACGAGGACTTCCGCCAGACCGTCCGCACCTGGATCGAGGCGAACTACCCGTCCGATCTGCGCAATCCGCAGCAGCGCCTGCATATCGACGCGGCGCGGCCCTGGTACGACCTGCTGTCGCAGCAGGGCTGGCTGACGCCCAACTGGCCGCGCGAGCATGGCGGCATGGGGCTGTCGCCCGCCAAGCACCTCATCATGGTCGAGGAGATGGAGCGCCACGGCTGCGCCCGCCTGCCCGACCAGGGCATGACGATGCTGGGCCCGCTGCTGATCCGCTATGGCAGCGACGAACAGCGCGCGTATCACCTGCCCCGAATCCAGTCGGGCGAGATCATCTGGTGCCAGGGATATTCGGAACCGAACGCGGGGTCCGACCTCGCCTCGCTGCGGACCTCGGCGGTGCTGGACGGCAACGAATGGGTCATCAACGGCCAGAAGATCTGGACCACGCTGGGGACC
>NZ_JAUNPC010000086.1 GCF_030536915.1 Paracoccus sp. (in: a-proteobacteria) | reverse complement strand
GCTGAAGCAGGCGCTGGCCATCGTCCGCGATTTCCGCGGCTGGCTGATCCAGCATTTCAGGCTGGTCGCATGAGCGCCGGGATGTTCACCGAGGAAACCGTCGCCGCGATGGTCCACGAGTTGCGGACCCCCGTGACCACGATCCGGGCGCTGGCGGAACTGATGCTCGACACGCCGGGGATGGAGGAGGACGAGCGGCGCGGCTTCCTGTCCATCATCGCGGATGAATCGCGCCGGCTGGGCCGGCTGGTCGACGAGGTGCTGGAGGCGGCGCGGATCGGATCGGCCGAGGCCGAGTGGCGGATGGAGGATCTGGACCCCCTGGCCCTGACCGCCGAGGCCGCGCGGCTTGCCACCGGGCTGATGCGGGAACGCGGCGTCGAACTGTCGCTGGACCTGCCGGCAATTGCGCCCAAAATCAGGGGCGACCGCGACCGGCTGCTGCAGGTGCTGCTGAACCTTCTGTCGAACGCGGCGAAGGCCGCGCCGGGGCAGGGCGGGCATGTCGCCCTTGCCCTGGCTGCGGATGGGGACCGCGTGACCATCCGCGTCACCGACAATGGTCCCGGCATCGCGCCCGAGGATCGCGAGGCGGTGTTCCAGCCTTTCCACCGCCTGGGCCAGACGGGCACGGGCCTCGGCCTGCCGGTCAGCCGCCGCATCGCCCGGCGCCATGGCGGCAGCCTGTCGGTCGAGCCTTCCGACAGGGGCGCCCGCTTTGCCCTGTCCCTGCCCCTGGCCGAGGGGGCGTCATGACCCACAGCGTCCTGATCGCCGATGACGAGCCCAACATCGTCATCTCGCTTGAGTTCATGCTGAAGCGCGAGGGTCATCGCGTGCTGGTCGCCCGCGACGGCGCGCAGGCGCTGGACCTGATCCGCGCCGAGCGGCCCGCGCTGGTGCTGCTGGACGCGATGATGCCCGGCATGTCGGGATTCGAGGTCTGCGAGGCCGTGCGCGCCGACCCTCAGATCGCCGCGACCCGCATCCTGATGCTGACCGCCAAGGCCCGAGCGCCCGACATGGCGCGCGGCATCGGCGCGGGTGCGGATGCCTATGTCCCCAAGCCCTTTTCCACCCGCGACCTGATCGCGCGGGTGCGCGAGCTTCTGGGATGAGGCGGCGCGGCCTCGTGGCGGCGGTTCTTGCGCCGGGGGCCGCGCTTGCGCTGTGGGTCGTGCTGGGCGCGGTGGTGTTCCTGCTGGCGCTGGGACCGCGCAGCGCTGCCCTTCGGGCGACCTGGCGGGTGGCGCTGCAAAGCCACGGGATGCTTCTGGTGCTGTGGTGGCTGATCGCCGCGGCCCTTGCGGGCTGGCTGGTGCGGCAGCTTTACGACCGCCTGGTCCTCGGCCCCGAGCGGCTGCTGGCCGCGACCCGCATCCTTGCCGCCCAGGAAGATGCCGCCAGCCTGCCCGAAGACGTCATGACGACCCGGGCGACCCGCGCCCTGGGGTCCGAGATCGAGCGGCTCGTCGCCGAGCGGCGCGAGCTGCAGGCCGAGATGGCGCGGCTGGTCGACGAGGCAAGCCGCAGCGTCGCCGAACAGCGCGACCAGCTTGCGGCCCTGATGGACGAACTGGATCACGCCGTCGCCGTCTGCAACCGCGACGGGCGCATCCTGCTTTACAACGCGCGGATGCGGAAGCTGGCCGGGCGGCTGGCGGTCGGCGCGGACAGGGTGGCGCTGGGCCGGTCGATCCATGCGGTGCTGGACCCCGCGGCCATTGCCCATGCGCTGGAAACCGTCGAAGGGCGGATCGCGCGGGGGGTGCCCGCCAGCGCCTCGGTCGCGCAGGTCGTCACCACCTCGGACAACGGGCATCTGCTGCGCGTGAGCCTTGCGCCCGTGAGCCATGCCGAGGGCGGGGGGCGGGGATTGCGCGGCTATGTGCTGCTGGTCAATGACGTGACCGAGGACCAGCAGCGGCAGGCGCGGCGCGACCGGGCGCTGCTGCGGATGACGGAACGCAGCCGCGCCGCCATCGCCAACCTGCAGGCAGCGCTGGAGATGCTGGACTACCCCGACCTGTCGCCCGAGGACCGCCAGCGCTTCCTGTCCGTTCTGGGCGACGAGATCGCGCAGATGCGCGAGCGGCTGCTGGCCGACGATGCCGAGGCCGCGCATGAGCTTGCCGCCCGCTGGCCCCTGCACGACATGCTGGGCAGCGACCTGATGGCGGCGGCCGTCCGCAGGCTGCAGGCGACGGCGGGGGCGCCGATCACCACCTCGGCGCCCGAGGCGGAACTGTGGTTGCGGATTGACAGCTTCGGGCTGATCGGTGCGCTGGATCACCTCGCCCGCCGCATCCTGCACCTGCGCCACGACCCGGTGCTGTGGCTGCGGCTGAACCGCGCCGGGCGTCACGCGCATCTGGACCTCGACTGGGTGGTGCGCGAAGGCATCCCCCCGGTGGACCCGCGCGCGCTCAGCACGATGCCGGACGAGCCGATCGACGGCGTGCCGGGCACGGTGTCGGTCCGCGACGTGATCGAGCGACACGGCGGCGAGATCTGGGTCGGCCGCAATCCCGACACCGGGCGATCCTTCTTCCGCATGCTGCTGCCGCTTGCCGCTGTCGAGACGGTCCTGGCCGAGGCCAAGCCCGGCAGCCGCCCCGAGTTCTACGACTTCGACCTGTTCGCCGCCGGCCAGGGCGAGGCGGCGGACAGTCGCCCGCTTGTGGAACTGTCCTTCACCGTCTTCGACTGCGAGACCACGGGCCTTGATCCCGCGGGCGGGGACGAGATCATCCAGATCGGCGCCGTCCGCATCCTCAACACCCGCATCCTGGAAGGCGAGGTGATCGACCAGCTTGTCGATCCCCGGCGCCTGATCCCGGAAGCGGGCACTGCCATCCACGGCATCCGCCAGAACATGGTGCAGGGCCAGCCGACCATCGCCGAGGCGCTGCCGGTCTTCCACCGCTTTGCCGAGGGCAGCGTGCTGGTCGGGCATAACGTGGCCTTCGACCTGCGTTTCCTGCAGATGAAGGAACGGGCGACCGGCCTGCGCTTTGACCATCCGGTGCTGGACACGCTGCTGCTGTCGAGCGTCCTGCACCCGGCCGAGGAAAGCCACAGCCTGGAAGCCATCGCCGCCCGGCTGGGGGTTCGGATCGGCGGGCGCCACACCGCGCTGGGCGATGCGCTGGCCACGGCCGAGGTGTTCCGGCGCATGATCCCGCTGCTGGCGCGGCAGGGCATCGTGACGCTGGGGCAGGCGCGGGCGGCCTCGGACCAGTCGCAATTCGCGCGGCTGCGGTATTAAAGCTCGATCCCTGCGCCCGGCGGGACGGGGTTGATCCGGGGGGCAAGGTCCGGCACGTTCTCGGGCTGCGGGGGCGGGGGTGCGCCGGGCTTGCGGCGGATGATGATGTCGCCGTTCGGCAGCCGCTCGGGTGGCAGTTCGTAATTGCCGAGGTCGTCGATCAGCTTCGACATTTCTTCGAAAACGGGGCGGTAGTCCTGCATCAGCCCGCTCATGTCGCGGGCAAGCCCCTGCAGATGCGGCTGCGCCCGGCTGAGAAGGTCGTTGAAGAAATTGTCCAGCAGCCCCGGTTCCGAGTCCGGCAGTTCATAGGGACGCGCCTCGCCCGCCGGCGGCTCATCGGCGCGCGGCATCTGCCACGGCGAATCCTGCGCCATGGCTGCCCCGGCAACGGGAAGAAGCATCGCGGCGGTCAGGGCGAAGCGGATCATGCGGGCGGTCCTGTGATGGCAACAGAAGGCGAACCGCCGGGGCAGGCCAGGGGTTCCCGCGCCGGTCCCTCAGCCGAACTGCGCGCGCCAGGCGGCCCAGGCCTCGTTGATGGCGCGGGTGCGCGATTCGGCCAGCCGGATCGCCTCGGGCGGCAGGCCATGGGCCTGCGCGCGGTCGGGATGGTTTTCGCGGATCAGGTCGCGGTACCGCGCCCGCGCCTCGGGCAGCGGCGTGCCGGGAGAGATGCCCAGCACCTCGCAGGGCAGGCAGCGCGGCTGGCCGGGCAGGCGGCTGGCGCGGATGGCGGCGTGATCCTCGGGCGAGATGCCGAAGATGCGGGCAACCTCGTCCAGAAACACCTGCTCGCCTTCGTGCAGTTCGTGCTCGGTCGAGGTTGCGATGACGTAAAGCCCGTCCAGCACGTCCACCAGCACCGGATCGCCGGGCGGGAACAGCCGCGCCAGCCGTTCCGCCCACAGGTCGAACCCGGCCACGTCCTTGCGGGCAAGGTCGAAGACATGGGCGGCATGGCGTTCCTCGGACCGGGGGATCTTGAAGATGCGGCGGAAGGCCGCGACCTCTTCACGGGCGACGCGGCCATCCGCCTTGGCGATCTTGGCCCCCAGCGCGATCACCCCGATGGTGAAGGCGACGGACCGTTCCGGCGGCACGACCGCGCGGTTGCGCCCGATCAGCGCGGCAAGGCGGTCGCCGATGCGCTGCCAGAACCCGCGGGGCGGGGGCAGGTGCGGCGGGGCCTGGGCGGTGGTGATCGCGAAATCGTCCATGACGTCCAGCCTAGCCGAGCGCAGACCTGTGCGAAAGGGCCGCAGGCATGCGGGCCATGCGCGACGGCACTGCCGAAGGTCACGGGGCAGACAGGTCCTTGCCCATCAGCACCAGATCATGGAACTGCCCGAATTTCCAGCCGGCAGCGGGGATGAAGCCCCATCGCGCGTAACCGTGGCGTTCATGAAAGCGCAGCGAACCCTGGTTCGAGCCGGTGATCCCGCCGATCATGATCCGCCCCCCGCCGGCACGGGCGTGATCCTCGGCCGCCGCCAGCAGCGCCGTGCCCAGCCCCATGCCCCGATGTGCGGGATCAACGTGGATCGAATGTTCCAGCGCCTTCGCGTAACCCGCGCCGCCGCGGAACTGCGTGCAGGTGGCGAAGCCCGCCACGCTTGCGGCGGTGGCGGCGATCAGGAAGGCGTGACCCGCCGCCTGCCGCTGGGCGATCATCGCGGCGATCTCGTCCTCGCTGCGCTCGGTGGGCCAGAAGGTGATGGCGGTGTCGCGGATGACGGAGTTCCAGATCGCCGCGATGCCAAGGGCATCCTCTGCCCCCGCATCCCGGATCACGAAAGGCCCCGACATGGCTATTCCAGACCCCTCAAGCCTCATCTTCTTCGAAAAAATATCCTGGGGGAGTCGTTCGCAGAACGACGGGGGCGAAGCCCCCATGCGGCTGCAATCCGTGCCACCCGCTCAGGCCCGGTGCACGCCCTCGGCCAGCCCGCGCACGAAATCCAGCACCTGCGCCACCGGCTTGCCCTCGGCGATCTGCTTCACGATGGCCGAGCCGATGACGCAGCCGTCGGCGACCCGCGCCACCGCCTCGGCCGCCTCGGGCGTCGAGATGCCGAAGCCGACCACCACCGGCAGCCCGGCCGCCTTGCGGATGCGGGCGACCTCGGGGGCGACCTCGGCGGCGTCGGCGGCCGGCCCGCCGGTGATGCCGGTCACGCTGACGTAATAGACGAAGCCCGAGGTGTTGCGCACCACCGCGGGCAGCCGCCGGTCGTCGGTCGTTGGCGTCGCAAGGCGGATAAAGTTCAGCCCGGCTTCCTGCGCGGGGATGCACAGCTCGGCATCCTCCTCGGGCGGCAGGTCCACGACGATCAGCCCGTCCACCCCCGCTTCGGCGGCGTCCGACAGGAAGCGTTCGACCCCGCCCGCGCGGGCGTAGATCGGGTTGTAATAGCCCATCAGCACCACGGGCGTCTCGTTGTCCGACTGGCGGAACGCGCGCACCATCTCCAGCACGCCGCTGATCGTGCCGCCCGCCGCCAGCGCCCGCTGGCCCGCCGCCTGGATGGTCGGGCCGTCCGCCATCGGGTCGGTGAAGGGCATGCCCAGCTCGATGATGTCCACGCCAGCAGCGGGCAGCCCGCGCATGATCTGCAGCGAGGCGTCGCGGTCCGGGTCGAAACCCATGATGTAGGTGACAAAGGCCTTGCGGTTCCTTTCCCCCAGCCGGGCGAAAAGCCGGTCGATGCGGGTCTGCGGCCGCGTGGCCTCGGCGGGGGTCTGGGTCTTGGGTTCGCTGTTCATGCCGGGGCCTTTCCTGCGTTGATGCAGCTTTACCGGCAGCGGCCGCAAAGGGGAAGCGGCTGCGCTTTACGGCCCCGCCCGCGTGACCTAGATAGCCTCCCATCGCTGGAAGGGGTGAGACAATGGGCTTTCGCATGGGTATCGTCGGGCTGCCGAACGTGGGCAAGTCCACTCTGTTCAACGCCCTGACGCGCACCGCCGCCGCGCAGGCCGCGAACTTCCCCTTCTGCACCATCGAGCCGAACGTGGGCGAGGTTGCCGTGCCAGACCCGCGCCTCGACGCCTTGGCCGGGATCGCCGGATCGAAGCAGATCATCCCGACCCGCATCACCTTCGTGGACATCGCCGGGCTGGTGAAGGGCGCGAGCCGGGGCGAGGGCCTCGGCAACCAGTTCCTTGCCAACATCCGCGAGGTGGACGCCATCGCCCATGTCCTGCGCTGCTTCGAGGACGGCGACATCACCCATGTCGAGGGCCGCGTGGACCCCGTGGCCGACGCCGAGACCATCGAGACCGAGCTGATGATCGCCGATCTGGAGTCGGTCGAGCGGCGGATGGCGAACCTGCAGCGCAAGCTGAAGGGCGGCGACAAGGAGGCCGCGGCGCAGGAACGCCTGCTGAAGCAGGCACAGGCCGCACTGGAGGCGGGCCAGCCCGCCCGCACCGTCACGGTGGCCGAGGACGACCGCAAGGCCTGGGACATGCTGCAGCTTCTGACCGCCAAGCCCGTGCTTTACGTCTGCAACGTGGCCGAGGAGGACGCGGCCAGCGGCAATGCCTTTTCCGAGGCCGTCGCCCGGATGGCCAAGGCGCAGGGCGCAGGCCATGTCGTCATCTCGGCCCGGATCGAGGAGGAGATCAGCCAGCTTCCCGCAGACGAGGCGCAGATGTTCCTGTCCGAGATGGGTCTTGAGGAAGCGGGCCTCGACCGCCTGATCCGCGCAGGCTACGCGCTGCTGGGCCTGCAGACCTATTTCACCGTCGGTCCCAAGGAGGCGCGGGCCTGGACGATCACCCGCGGCACGCTGGCCCCGCAGGCGGCGGGCGTGATCCACGGCGACTTTGAAAAGGGCTTCATCCGCGCCGAGACCATCGCCTATGACGACTATGTCGCGGGCAAGGGCGAGGCGGGCGCGCGCGAGGCCGGCAAGTTCCGCGTCGAGGGCAAGACCTATGAGGTCAAGGACGGCGACGTGCTGCATTTCCTGTTCAACGCCTGAGGCGGGGATGGTGGGCGGCAGTCTGCCCGGACAGACTGCCATCCCGGCCCAAGGCGGCAACCGTGCTTTCCGGACGCCCGGCAGCCGGCGGGGCTTGCCCGCGGGTCCGTATCCCGGCAGAGGCTGAAGCGCCCGCAACGCAAGTCCGGCGGCCCTGAAGTCGAGCGAAAGGACATCCCGGAAATGCCGCGACCCATGTTCTTCCGTCCCGGCTTGCGGCGGTTCGGGTGGGATCTGGCGACGCTGTCCATCGCGGGTTTCGGCGCATGGCTGTTCGCGGCGCTCGGCCTGCCGGCGGCCTGGCTGATGGGGGCGATGGTCGCCACGGCGCTGGCGGCGGTCGCGGGCCTGCCGGTCGAGTTGCACCGGGCCCTGCGCGAGATCGCCTTCCTGCTTCTGGGCATCTCGATCGGGTCGAGCGTGACGCCCGGCATCGTTGCCGAGATCGCGGCATGGCCGGGCAGCGTCGCGATGCTGGTGGCCTCGATCGGCGCGACCATGGGGGTGTCCAGCCTTTATCTGCAGCGCGTCCATGGCTGGGACCGGACCACGGCGCGCTTCGCCTCGATGCCGGGGGCGTTTTCCTCGGTCGCGATCATCGCCGCGAACAGCCGCGCCGACCTGCCGCGCGTCATCCTGGCCCAGAGCCTGCGGGTCTTCACGCTGGTGGCGCTGATGCCGCCGATCCTGTCGCTGCTGAATGGCGGCGGGCAGGCCGAAGGCGCGGCATTGCCGCCGCGGCCCGTCAATTCAGCCCCCGAGGCGCTGGCGGTCTTCCTTGCCAGCGGCGCCGCGGCGGCGCTGCTGAACAGGCTGCATGTCCCGGCGGGCACGCTGTTGGCCGCCATGACCATCAGCGCCACGCTGCATGCAACGGGCCTGGTGCATGGCGGGTTTCCGCAGCCGCTTGTCATCTTCGGCTTCATCGCCACGGGGGCGGTGATCGGCGCGCGGTTCCGGGGAACGACCCTGCAGACGGTCACGCAGACCGTGCCGGGCGCGGCGGTCAGCATCCTGCTGGCGCTGGCGGTCTCGGCGATGTTCGCGGCCGGGGGCGCATGGGCGCTGGACCTGCCCTTCGGGCAGCTATGGCTCGCCTATGCGCCGGGCGGGGTCGAGGCGATGGCGGCGATGGCGCTGGTGCTGAACCTCGAACCGGCCTTCGTGGGCGCGCATCACATCCTGCGTATCCTCGGCCTCAATCTCGTCAGCCCGCTGTGGTTCCGCAACACAGGCCGCGGGGGATGATCCCTGTTCCGTGGCGCAGGCCGGATCAGCGCGAGCAGATCTGCTGAAGCTGGACCCACTCGCCATCCGACATCAGCGGCTCGGGCGGCGGGTTTGCGCGGAACGGGTCGGCCTCGATCAGCGTCAGCACCGTCTCGCCGCTGGGATCGAGCGAACGGGCATAGGGTTCGCTGGGCACGCCCGCCTCGCGCATCCGGTCCAGCAGCGCATCCTCGTCCGGGCGCGGGGCGGGGCGCAGCAGCAGCGCGGTTCCCTGGCCCGCGATGGCGCGGGGGGGCAATTCGCCCGAGGTCAGCATCGAGATCGCGGCGCGCAGCCCCGCCTGGTCCAGAACCTTGCGCAGCGGATCGCCCCCGGCGGCCACGAGGTCCGCCGCAAGGACATGGCCCGCCGCCACCTGCGGCCCCGGCTCGCCTGCGATCATGTCGTCGCCGATGGCGATGATCCGGCCGGGCAGGGCGCGTGCGCCCCGCATCGTCGCGGGCAGCACCACGATGCGCCCCTCGGGTCCCAGAAGCCGCGCCGACAGCCGGTCCAGCACCGCCGCGCCCGAGGGCCGGTCGCAGGGCGCGCCGGTCGTCTGCCCCATGTCGGCAAGGATCGACAGCCCCACCGCCGTCCGCTGCGCCGGGGGGGCGATCCGCGCGGCATGGGCGATCACCGCGCCCGGCAGCCAGACGATGCCCGCCAGCGCCACCGCGCCGATCAGCGACCACAGCAGCACCCCACGAAGGCGTCCGGGATGCGGGCGGCTGGCGGCGATGGCGGAATGGACGCGCTCGATCGCATCGACCATCAGGGTGTCGCCGATCTCGACGACCTCGTCCTGCTCGGCCGCGCCCGGCGCGAAGATCGCGGGCATCTGGCCGGGGTTAAGGCGGGTGACGGCGGGCAGGGACCAGTGGGACAAGGGTTCCTCGGACCGGGGGTCGCGCAGGATCAGCGTGGCGTCCCCGAAGGACACGATCACGTCGCGCAGCCGCTCGGACGGGTTCGGCCGCCAGACGCCGGTCGCCTCGAGGCGCTGGAACTGCGTCAGTGCGGTCACGGTCGCGGAAGCCCTTTCCTGTGGGTGCGCCAGTCCGTCAGGAACGGGGCGGGGTTTCGGCAAGAATGTGCCGATTCAGCAGCCTGCGTCCAGAGCCGTGCGCGAGATGCGAGTGACGCGATCGCGAGGGAGCTGCGGCGGGCAAGCCGCCAAGGGGCTTTACGCCCCCGGGGCCAGCGCTGAACATGGAACAGGCCCCCGATCCCCCCGCGCGGCGGAGGGGGCCGGCGCGGCGGCCCGCCCTTATTCCTCGGCGATCCGGATGCCCTGGTCGCTGGCCAGGCGCCGCATCCGCTCCTGCAGCTTTTCGAAGGCGCGGACCTCGATCTGGCGGATGCGCTCGCGCGAGACGCCGTAGCGTTCGGACAATGCCTCCAGCGTCATCGGGTCGTCGCGCAACCGGCGCTCGGTCAGGATGTCCCGTTCGCGGTCGTTGAGGACGTCCATCGCCGACAGCAGCATCGAGCGGCGGGTGTCCAATTCATCCGCCTCGGCATAGTCCGCGGCCTGATTGGCGGTCTCGTCCTCAAGCCAGTCCTGCCATTGCGCGGTCGAATCGCCGTCCGCCGAACCGATCGTCGCGTTCAGCGAGGCGTCGCCCCCCGACAGGCGGCGGTTCATCTCGATCACCTCCTGCTCGGTCACGTTCAGGTCGGTGGCGATCTGGCGGACGTTCTCGGGGCGCAGGTCGCCTTCCTCAAGCGCGCCCAGCTTGGCCTTGGCTTTCCGCAGGTTGAAGAACAGCTTCTTCTGCGCGCTCGTGGTGCCCATCTTCACCAGCGACCAGGACCGCAGGATGTATTCCTGGATCGAGGCGCGGATCCACCACATCGCATAGGTGGCCAGCCGGAAGCCCTTTTCCGGGTCGAAACGCTTGACGGCCTGCATCAGCCCGACGTTGGCCTCGGAAATGACCTCGCCCTGGGGCAGCCCGTAGCCGCGATAGCCCATGGCGATCTTGGCGGCCAGCCGCAGATGCGACGTGACCAGCCTGTGCGCGGCCTCGGAGTCCTGGTGGTCGACCCAGGCCTTGGCCAGCATGTATTCCTCTTGCGGCTCCAGCAGGGGGAACTTGCGGATCTCCTGCATGTAGCGGTTGAGGCCCTGTTCCGGGCTGGGTGCCGGAAGCCTTGTATAATTTGCCATTGTCCTTTCCTGTGTGATGACGCTGGCGGGATCATTCAGGGAACGTTGCGCCCGAAGGCGGGGTTCCGCGCAGGACCGCAACCAGCGCCTGCATATCGGCGGGTATTTCACTATCGAATGCAAGCCAGCGCCCGTCCTGCGGATGGGCAAAGCCCAGATGCGCGGCGTGCAGCGCCTGCCGGGGGAAGCCTGTGACCGCTGCGGCGGCATCGCCCAGGGCGCGGGCCGAGGCGCGGCGGGCGCCGCCATAGACCGGGTCGCCGATCAGGCCCAGCCCGCAATGGGCCAAGTGGACGCGGATCTGGTGGGTGCGCCCGGTTTCCAGCCGGCACTCGGCCAGCATCGCGGCGGGTGGGGTGCCATAGCTTTCCAGCATCGTGGCGCGGGTGACGGCATGGCGGCCATGGGTCATGCTGACGGCCTGCCGCTGGCGGTCCGTCGGATGGCGGCCCAGCTTTGTCGCGATCCGCAGGACGCCGCCGGGTTCGAAGCTGACGCCGGGCAGGCCGCGCAGGCGCGGGTCGGCCGGATCGATAGTGCCATGGGCCAGCGCAAGATAGCGGCGGGCGGCCGAGTGGTCCTCGAACTGCCGGGCCAGCGCGTGGTGGGCAAGGTCGGTCTTGGCGACGACCAGAAGGCCCGAGGTGTCCTTGTCGATCCGGTGGACGATCCCCGGCCGGGCCGCGCCGCCGATCCCCGACAGGCTGCCCGCGCAATGCGCCAGCAGCGCGTTGACCAGCGTGCCCGAGGGCGAGCCGGGCGCGGGATGGACCACCATCCCCGCGGGCTTGTCGATGACGATCAGCGCATCGTCCTCGTGGACGACGTTCAGGGGGATCGCCTCGGGCTGCGCGTCGATCGGCTCGGGCGCGCCGATGGTGATGATGTAGTCGCCCGGCAGCGGACGGGCCTTGCCGTCGCGCACCGGCCCCTCGGGTCCCTGCACGGCGCCATCGGCGATCAGCTTGCCGATGCGCGAGCGTGACAGGGCCGC
>NZ_JAUNPC010000085.1 GCF_030536915.1 Paracoccus sp. (in: a-proteobacteria) | reverse complement strand
GGGCGGCTGGCTGCTGGCGCTGGCCGGCTTGCTGCTGGCCGCCGACGCCCTTGGCACCGCCCTGATCGCGGGCAGCCGGCGCGGGCAGGGGGCCGCCGCATGAGCCGGCCCCTGACCCGCCGCGCCCTGCTGATGCTGGCGGCGCTGATCCCGGCATTGGGACAGGCGCAGGACCTGCCCGAGCCGGACCCCCGGCTGGCCGAGGCGGCACGTGAAAGCTCGCTCGCCTATGTCGTCACCGGAGAGATCGAGGTGGACGAGGCATCGGACCTCGGGCTGGCCGGGCTGACCGGGGCGCTGCGGGCGCGCACCACGGTCGAGCCGGGAACGCCCGTCGCCGTCGCGCTGGACGAGGACGACCTGTCGCTGCTCAGCTTCCTTTACTGGCCCGTGACCGACAGCCAGCCGCTGCCCTCGCCCACGGCCTATGCGCGGCTGAACCGCTTTCTGCGGACGGGGGGCATGATCCTCTTCGATACCCGCGACGGCGATCTGGCCGGGACCGGGGCGCCGGACGGCTCGGCGGCGCTGCAGCGGCTGGCGGCGCCCCTGGACATCCCGCCGCTGGCGCCGGTTCCGCCCGACCATGTGCTGACCCGCGCCTTCTACCTGCTGGACGACTTTCCGGGCCGCTGGCAGGGCACCACCCTCTGGGTCGAGGCGCTTGAGGCGGGCGCCGGGACGGGGGCGCTGGGCCGATCGAACGACGGCGTGTCGCCGGTGGTGATCGGCGGCAATTCCTGGGCCGAGGCCTGGGCCGAGGATGACTATGGCCGCCCGCTTTATGCCATTGGCCGGGGCTATGACGGCGACCGCCAGCGCGAGCTTGCGCTGCGCTTCGGCATCAACCTTGTGATGTATGTGCTGAGCGGGAACTACAAGTCCGACCAGGTCCATGTCCCCGAACTGCTGGAACGGCTGGGGCGCGAACGGGGCGAGCCGCCCTCGGACCTGCGGATACCGGGGCTGCTGCCATGACGCGGCTGGGGTTCGATCCGCTGCTGCCCTGGCCCTTCGTCGCGGCGCTGGTGGCGCTGGCGGTGCTGGCGGCGGCATTGGCCTGGTGGCGCGGCCTCAATGGCTGGCCGTGGCGCGGCCTTGCCGGGCTGGCTGCCGCCCTGGCGCTGGCGGGGCCGGTGCTGGAAACCGGGGTGCGGCGCGGGCTGTCCGACATCGTGCTGCTGGTCGAGGACCAGAGCGCCAGCCAGTCGCTGACCGGCCGCACCGAACAGGCCCGCGCCGCCGCGCAGGCCATGGCCGACCGCATCGGGTCCACCCCCGGCACCGAACTGCGCCGCATCACGGTGGGCGACGATCCCGACGGCACCCGGCTGGGCGAGGCGATCACCCGCGCTCTGGCCGCCGAGCCCGAGGCGCGGGTCGCGGGCGCCATCGTCGTCACCGACGGCCAGTTGCACGACCCAGCCGCCCTGCCGGCCACGGCCCCTGCGCCGGTCCACGTCCTGCTGACCGGCCAGCCCGCCGACTGGGACCGCCGGCTGGTCATCGAGGAAGCCCCAGCCTTCGGCCTGATCGGAGAGCCGGTGACGATCCGCGTCCGGGTCGAGGACCAGGGCGCGGTGCCGCCCGAAATCGAAGGCCGGGCCGCGACCCTGCGCGTCTCGATCGACGGGGCCGAGGAGCAGGTGGTGACGATCCCGCCGGGGATGCCGCTGGACATCCCCGTGACGCCCTCGCATGCCGGGCAGAACGTGGTGGCGATCTCGCTTGATCCGCCCGGGGGCGAGCCCGCGCAACTGACCGACCTGAACGACCGCGCCGCCGTCCAGATCGAGGGCGTCCGCGACCGGCTGCGCGTGCTGCTGGTGTCGGGCGAGCCGCATCCCGGCAGCCGCGTCTGGCGCAACATCCTGAAATCCGACACGAACGTCGATCTGGTGCATTTCACCATCCTGCGTCCGCCGGACAAGATGGACGGCGTTCCGGTGGACGAACTGGCGCTGATCGCATTCCCGACCGAGGCGCTGTTCCAGCAGCGCATTGAGGATTTCGACCTCATCATCTTCGACCGCTACAGCGTGCGCGGCATCCTGCCGCCGGCCTATTTCGACAACATCCGCCGCTATGTCGAAACCGGCGGCGCCCTGCTGGTGTCTTCCGGCCCCGAGGCCGCCAGCGTCGAAAGCCTGCACCTGTCGCCCTTGGGCGCGATCCTGCCGGGGCGGCCCACGGGGCGGTTCCTGAACGCGCCCTTCCTGCCGCGCCTGACCGATGCCGGGCAGCGCCATCCTGTCACGGCCGCGCTGCCCGGCGCGCCCGACCCCGACGCGGCCGGGGCCTCGCACTGGGGCCGCTGGCTGCAGATGGGCGACGTGATCCCCGAACCGGGCGCCGAGGTGCTGATGGTGGGTGGGGAGGACCGTCCGCTGCTGATCGCCGATCGCGTGGGCGAGGGGCGGGTCGCGCTGCTGACCTCGGACCAGGTCTGGCTGTGGGCGAGGGGCTTCGAGGGCGGTGGCCCGCAGGCCGAGCTTCTGCGCCGCATCGCCCATTGGTCGATGAAGGAGCCGGATCTTGAGGAGGAGGCGCTGACCGTCTCGCTTGCCGAGGGTATGGGCCTTCAGGTGACGCGGCAGACGATGGAGGATGCGGTCGGCCCCGTGACGATCACGCGGCCAGACGGGACAATGGCCGAACTGGCGCTTGAGCCGGTCGCGGACGGGCGCTTCTCGGCCCGTTGGCAGGCGCCGGGGCCGGGGCTTTACCGCCTGTCCGAAGGCGAGTTGTCGCGTGTCGTCGCGGTCGGACCCGCCGCGCCGCGCGAGTTCGAGCAGACCGTCGCCACAGGCGAGACCCTGACGGGTCTTGCCGAGGCCACGCGCGGCGCGGTGCTGCGGCTGTCGGACGGGGTGCCCGATTTGCGGCGGGTGGCCGCGGGCAGGCAGGCCTTTGGCGAGGGCATCCAGCGCCCGTGGATCGCCATCACCCCGCGCGAGGCCGAGGCCGTGGACGGGCTGGCGCTGCGTCCCCTGCTGCCGCCATGGGCCTGGCTGCTGCTGGTTGCCGGGCTTGCGCTGATCGGATGGCTGGTCGAGGGCGGACGGCTTGGCCGATCCCTGAAGATGCGCCAGGTGCCGGCCTCAGGATGATGGACAGACGCGGCTTTCTTTTCTCGGCGCTGAGTGCCTCTGCCCTGCTTGCGGCCCCCGCCCGGGCCGAGCGGCCGGCCAGCAGGCCGATGGCGTCCCCGGCAGAGATGCTGGCGCAGGCAAGGCTTGGCGGTGCCGAGCTTGGTTTCGTCGCTATTGATCTTGAGACGGAACTGCCGGTGACGGGCCATCAGCCGGGGCTGATGCTGCCGCCGGCAAGCACCCTCAAGATCGTGACGGCGCTTTATGCGCTGGATCGCCTCGGGGCCGCGCACCGCTTTTCGACCCGCGTGCTGCGCGACGGCGATACGCTGGTGCTGGCGGGCGGGGGCGACCCGACGCTGGACAGCGACGGGCTGGCAAGTCTTGCCGGGCAGGTGGCGCAGGCCGTGGGCGGGTGGCGTCCGGCGCGCTTTGCCGTCTGGGGCGGCGCGCTGCCGCGGGTGGCCGAGATCGCGCCGGGGCAGGCGGCGCATCTTGCCTATAATCCGGCAGTTTCCGGGCTGATCCTCAACTTCAACCGGGTCCATCTGGGCTGGCGCTGCGAGACCGACTGCGCGCTCAGCCTCGAGGCGCGGGCCAGCGGTCATTCCCCGCGCGCCTATACCATCGGCGCAGGCGTGCGACCGGGCGGCGGCGCCTATCTGCACCGCGTCGGCGAGGGGCGCGAGCATTGGGATATCCCCCGCGCGGGGCTGGGCGCGCGGGGCACCCGCTGGCTGCCGGTCCGCCAGCCCGAGGCCTATGCCGGGGACGTGTTCCAGACGCTCGCCCGCGCCGCGGGCCTGCCGCTGCCGTCGCCCGAGGTGATCGAGGAAACCCCCAGCGGCCATGAGATCGCCCGGCATGACAGCCAACCCCTGCCGGCGGTGCTGCGCGGGATGCTCAGGCATTCGACGAACCTGACGGCCGAGGTGCTGGGGCTGGCAGCGAGCGGGGCGGACGGACAGGTGGCCTCGGCGCAGCGCATGGCAGAGTGGCTGCAGGCGACCGGCGCGGGCATGGCGCAACTGGCGGATCATTCGGGGCTGAATGCGGGGAACCGCATCTCGGCCGAAACGCTGGCGCGGCTGCTGGCGCGGCCCGGGGCGCAGGCGGCCCTGCCGGCGCTGCTGAACCCCGACCCGTTGCGGGACGTGCTGGGCGAGGCATCGCGTGGCGGCGGAAAGGCCGGCGCGCCGCTGGTGCAGGCCAAGACGGGGACGCTGAACTTCGTGTCCTCGCTGGCCGGTTACGCCTCGGTGCCCGATAGACGCAGGGTGGCTTTTGCGGTGCTGGCGGCCGACGAAGCGCGGCGCGCCGCGACCGAGGGGCAGGACTGGCCCGAAGGCAGCCTTGCCTGGGTCAAGCGCGCAAAGCTGCTGCAGCGCGACCTGGTCGCGGCAAGCCTGGCGCCGCCCCGTGCCCTGCGGGTCTTGCCGCCGGAGATCTGAGGCGGGGGCTGGCGCGGTGGGGTTCCACCCGGCGTCCTTGCATCTGCGGCATGGAGGCACGGGCTTGCGGAGAGCAAGATTCCACCCGCCATCACCCGCCGGTTCCGGCGCGGAGGATCAGATTCGCCGGTTCCTTGCCCGCGCCGCCAGCTCGATGGCCGCGGCATGCAGGCGGTCGATGTCCAGTTCGTCCCGCAGTTCGGTCAGCATCCGCAGTTCGTCCTGCCCCACCTGCCCGTCGGCGGTCGCCACGTCGCAGGCCAGCACATAGGCCGTCTCGAACAGCTTTTCGGGCAGGGCGTCGCGCACCAGCACGAACAGCGCGTCCAGCCCTTCCTCGTCCTCGAAGATCGTCAGGATGGTCTGCGACACCGGGCGCAGCCGGGTGATGTCATAGGTCGCGAAGACGGGAGTGTGGTTCACCAGCCGCTCGATCGCCACCATCTCGGCGGTTCCCAGCCCCTTGCCCGAGGCCGACACCGCCACCATCACCGCGACCAGGGCGTCGCAGGGGGAAAAAGAGGGCAGGTCGAGGCTCATCATGATCTCCGGCAGGAGGGGCTGGAATGTTGACGATGCGAAGGCCGGCCGCTACGGCAGGGCCGAACGGACGGAGAGCACCATGAGCACCCTGCGCGATGCGGCGATGAATTCCAAGGCCTGGCCCTTCGAGGAAGCCCGCCGGGTGCTGAAACGTTACGAGAAGAAAGACCCCGAGAAGGGATATGTCCTGTTCGAGACGGGCTATGGCCCATCCGGCCTGCCGCATATCGGCACCTTCGGCGAGGTCGCGCGGACCACGATGATCCGCCGCGCCTTCGAGCTTATCAGCGACATCCCTACGAGATTGTTCTGTTTTTCCGACGATCTTGATGGAATGCGGAAAGTGCCGGACAACGTGCCGCAGACCGATATGCTGCGCGAGCATCTGCAGAAGCCGCTGACCTCGGTGCCCGATCCCTTCGGCGAATACCCCAGCTTCGGCGACCACAACAACGCCATGCTGCGCCGTTTCCTGGACACCTTCGGCTTCGAGTACGAGTTCATCAGCGCGACCGAGTTCTACCGCTCGGGCCAGTTCGACGAGACGCTGCTGAAGGCCGCCGAACGCTATGACGCGATCATGGAGATCATGCTGGCCAGCTTGCGCGAGGAACGGCAGCAGACCTATTCCTGCTTCCTGCCGATCCACCCGGAAACTGGGCGGGTGCTGTATGTGCCGATCAGGAACGTGGATGCCGTAAAGGGCGAGATCACCTTCGACGACGAGACGGGGCGTGAATGGACGCTGCCCGTTACGGGCGGGCAAGTGAAGCTGCAATGGAAGCCCGACTTCGGCGCCCGCTGGGCCGCGCTGGATGTCGATTTCGAGATGTATGGCAAGGACCATTCCACCAACACGCCGATCTATGACGGCATCTGCGAGGTGCTGGGCGGCCGCGCGCCCGAGCATTTCACCTATGAGCTGTTCCTTGACCAGCACGGACAGAAGATCAGCAAATCAAAGGGCAACGGGCTGAGTATCGACGAATGGCTGACCTATGCGGCCACGGAAAGCCTGTCCTATTTCATGTACCAGAAGCCCAAGTCCGCCAAGCGGATGCATTTCGACGTCATTCCCAAGGCGGTGGACGAATACCACCAGCAGCTTCGCGCCTTTCCCGGGCAGACGCCGGATCAGCAGCTTGCCAACCCCGTCTGGCACATCCATGGCGGCGAGGTGCCTGCGTCCAACATGGTGGTGCCGTTTCAGATGCTGCTGAACCTCGCCTCGGTGGCGGGGGCGCAGGACAAGGAGGGGCTGTGGGGCTTCATCCGCCGCTATGCGCCCGAGGCCAGCCCCGAGACACATCCCGATCTTGACGCGGCGGCAGGCTTTGCTGTGCGCTATTTCAACGACTTCGTGGCGCCCACTCGCCAGTTCCGCGCGCCCACCGACAAGGAACGCGCGGCGCTGGAGGATCTGGCGGGCCGGCTCGCCGCATGGGACCAGCCTGCCGATGCCGAGGCCCTGCAGACCATGGTCTTCGCGGTCGGCACCGAACACGGCTTCGAGCCTTTGCGCGACTGGTTCCAGACGCTCTATCAGGTGCTGCTGGGCGCCGATCAGGGGCCGCGCTTCGGCGGCTTCATCGCGCTTTACGGGGTCAATGAAACCCGCGCCCTGATCGAGCGCGCGCTGGCCGGAGAGCTTGAGGCGGTCTGAGGAAAGGCGGTGCGTGCCAGGCACGCACCAATTCCCGGCACTCTCGGCCGTTGCCTGAACATCTGCTGCACCGCGCGGTGGGTTAACCGCGCGTCAACCCTCGTCCGGCAGGTTCCCTCGCATCGCCGCGGGGCCGTCGTCCTCGCGCCCACGAGAGAGGACGAGAGCGCATGAACATCGCCATCACCGCAGGGCTGCAACTGATGCCTCCGGGGTTTTCCGCGGGTCTTGGCGCATGGTCCCAGGCGAATGGGCTGTCGGGCGAGGCCACCTGGGCCAATTCGCCGAACGCGGCGATCGTGCCGGCGGACCAGGACTTCGGCGCCTGCCTGGAAATCGTCAAGCAGGAGAACGTCACCCGCATCCGCTTCACCGGCGAGACGCCGATCCTGCCGGGCACCTACCTGCGCGTCTCGGCGCGGGTGAAGGGGATCGCGGGGAACCTGCCCGCGGTCCGCATCGCGGGATGGCCGGGCACGGCGCAGCGCCAGCGCGTGACGGGCGTGCCTGAAGCCGGGCCTGCGGTCGCGCTGCCCGGCTATGGCGCGGTGGTCGAGGTGTCGGCCATCGTGGCCACCGCCACCCGGCAGGGCGTCAACATGGGCTGGGGGCCATCCGCCACGCTGGGGCACATGGGGCTGGACCTGACCGGCCCGAACAACGGCGCGGTCCGCATCGAGAACCTGCGGATCGAGGACGTGACCGCCGCCTTCGTGCCAGCGATGATCGACTGGGTGGACGTGCGCGATTACGGCGCCATCGGCGACGGCGTGACGGACGACCGCGCGGCCTTCCAGCGGGCGGATGCGGCAGCGGCGGGCGGGCAGGTGCTGGTGCCTGCCGGCACCTATTACATCGGCGCCAACCTGACCATGAACGAGCCGGTGCGCTTCACCGGCACCCTGAGGATGCCGCGCAGCGCCCGGCTGGGGCTGCGCCGCAACTTCGACCTGCCTTCGTATGCCGATGCCTTCGGGGACGAGACCGAGGGGATGAAGCGGGGCCTTCAGGCGCTGCTGGATTACAGCGACCACAACATCTTCGACCTTTGCGGGCGCAAGGTGGACCTGACCGAGCCGCTGGTGATCGGCGACCTTGTGCCGGGCCTGACCCAGTTCTCGGCCCGCCGCGTGGTCGCCAACGGACAGATCGGCATCGTGGACGGGCCGGAATGGGCGACGCGCACGGTCAACTCGACCGCCACCTATGACCCGGCGCGGGCCGAGGAGCTGCGGAACGTGGCCCAGATCGCGGCGATCGAGGTCGGCTCTCGCCTGACCGGCCCCGGCGTCGGCCGCGAGGTCTATGTGCGCGCGAAGAACGTCGCCACCGGCACCCTGACCCTGTCGCAACCGCTTTACGGCGGCGCGGGCACCCGCAGCTACGGCTTCGTGCGCTATCGCTATGCCTTTGACTTCTCGACCGTGCCGCAGGTGGACCGTTTCTACTTCATGAACGTCGATTTCGGGCTGGACGGGGTCGCAAGCGGGGTGATGCTGCCGCCGCAGGGGGGGCTATGGTCCTTCCGCGACTGCTTCGTGACGCGGCCGAAGGACCGGGCCATCACCTCGATCGGCGAGGCCTGCCAGGGGATGCTGATCGACCGCTGCGAGTTCATGGCCGACGACATGGACCGACCCGCGCAGGACCGCACCAGCGTCTGCCTGAACGTCAACGGCAATGACGTGAAGATCCGCGACAACCGCTTTGTCCGCTTCGGCCATTTCTGCGTGGCGGCGGGCACCGGGCACCTGATCACCGGCAACCACTGGTTCCAGGGCGACAGCCAGAACTCGGGCCTGCGGACGGCGGGGCTGGTGCTGACCGGGCGCAACGCGCAAGTGACGGTGACGGGAAACTACATCGACAACGCCAGCATCGAATGGACCAACGAGCATCATCCCGTCCCGGCCTGGGTCGCTGGCCAGCCGCCCTTCGGCGGGCTGACGCTGACGGGCAACACCTTCCTGTGTTCCCATGCGGTGGCGAATTTCTCGTGGATCGTCATCAAGCCCCATGGCGCGGGACATTCGCTGCAGGGGCTGACGGTGATGGGCAACGTCTTCAAGTCGCTTTACGCGCAGATCGACCGGGTCGAGCGCGTGGATACCACCTTCGCCAACCTGGACAGCAGCAAGATGCGGAACGTGCGGTTCGAGGGCAACACCTTCAACGGCGTCAAGATCCCGACGGCCAACCCGCTGACCGTCAGCCATGCCCAGAACACGGCCTCGGTCCGCTGGGTGGTGACGACGGACGGGGCGCTGCCGTTCAACGGGCAGTCCATGCGGGTCGAATCGATCGTGGCGCAGGGCACCGTGCAGACGGGCGGGGGTGCGCGCAACACCGACCTGCCCTCTGTCTCGACGGGGCAGGGATCGGGCAGGAACCAGGTGATCCTTGATTTCTCGCAGGCGGTGCGAGGGACGATGGGCCTGAAGATCAGGATGGACCAGCCGGAATAAGTCCGGCACAGGACATGACCCGGGCCCGGCGGTGGATTGCCGGGCCCTTGTTCCTTCAGCGGCGAAGATCATCCGCCGTCAGCCGGAAGGCGCGGCCGAAACCGGCGTTCAGCAGTCCGGCCCGGATTTTTAGCCGCCAGAAGCGGAAATCCGGCAACCGGGCATAGACCGCGGCCTTGGGGTCGCGGTCGAGCCATGCGCGGCGCAGGTCCTCGGCGACGTCGGCCGCGACCATCCTCGCCGTGACCTGCAGCGACAGCCGCGCGCGGGTCAGCGCCATGCCGCGCCCGTCACCGGCGCGGCTTTCGTCGATCAGCAGCGCGGCGCGGGGATCGCGGCCCAGCGCCGCCGTATGCAGCGCCAGGCCCGACAGCAGCGCCAGCGGCTCGCCCGCCGCATCCGTCTGCAGGGCGATGCGCGAGGTCATCGGCCAGCCTTCTGCGTCCAGCACCGCCAGCACCCCGTCCCGTGCCGCGTCCAGGATCGCATGGGCCTGTGATACGGCACCGGAATCCGCGTCCTGATGCGGGTCTCGGGTCATGGGGTTTTCCTTTCTTTCAAGGCCGGCAAGAGAGTTTTGCAGGTCGCGGCCCGGCTGGAAACAGTTTTGCAACATTTGCATGTGACAAGCCGCTGGCGCGCACATAGGCTTTGTTCAACCCGCCGTGATTTGTGCGCGCGGGCGTTCCGCAGCGGGGGGAGCCGCTGACGGTCGTTCCATTGCCAGGAGGTCGTATGTCCGTTGAACATGTCGCCAAGCACCCTATCCCCGAAGGGTTCACCAGGGCCCACGTGACGCCTGAAGACTACAAGGCCCGCTACGCCGAATCGCTGTCCGACCCAGAAGGTTTCTGGAGCCGCGAGGCGCAGCGCCTGGACTGGATCAAGCCCTTCACCAAGGTGAAGAACACGGACTTCACGCTAGGGCAGGTCTCGATCAAGTGGTTCGAGGACGGGGTCCTGAACGCCTGCGTGAACTGCGTCGACCGGCATCTGCCCAAGCGCGCGAACCAGACCGCCATCATCTTCGAGCCGGACGACCCGAAAGAACCCGCGCTGAACATCACCTATGCCGAACTGTCGGAAAAAGTGAACCGCTTCGCCAACGTCTTGCTGAGCCAGGGCGTGATGCGGGGCGACCGGGTGGTGATCTACCTGCCCATGATCCCCGAGGCGGCTTACGCGATGCTGGCCTGCGCGCGGATCGGGGCGATCCATTCCATCGTCTTCGCGGGCTTTTCGCCGGATGCGCTGGCGAACCGGATCAACGACTCGGGCGCGAAGGTGGTCATCACGTCGGACACCGCTCCGCGCGGCGGGCGCAGGACGGCGCTGAAGTCGAACACCGACGCGGCCTTGCTGCATTGTTCGGACAAGGTGCGCTGCCTTGTCGTCAAGCACACCGGCGACCAGACGACCTGGGTGCAGGGCCGCGACGTGGACGTGAAATACCTGATGGAACACGCCAGCCCCGACTGCCCGCCCCGGCCCATGAGCGCGGAAGACCCGCTGTTCATCCTTTACACCTCGGGGTCCACCGGCAAGCCCAAGGGCGTCGTCCATACCACCGGCGGCTACCTGGCCTTTGCCTCGATGACGCATCAATACACCTTCGACTACCAGGACGGCGACGTCTTCTGGTGCACGGCCGACGTGGGCTGGGTCACGGGGCACAGCTATATCGTCTATGGTCCGCTGGCGAATGGCGCGACCACGCTGATGTTCGAGGGGGTGCCGACCTATCCCGACGCCGGGCGCTTCTGGGCGGTCTGCGAAAAGCACAAGGTCACCCAGTTCTACACCGCGCCGACGGCCATCCGCTCGCTGATCAGCCAGGGAACGTCGTGGGTCGAAAAGCACGACCTGTCGAGCCTGCGCATCTTGGGTTCCGTGGGCGAGCCGATCAACCCCGAGGCCTGGACCTGGTACGACAAGCACATCGGCAAGGGCAGGTGCCCGATCGTGGACACCTTCTGGCAGACCGAGACCGGCGGGCACATGATCACCAGCCTGCCCTATGCGATCGAAACCAAGCCGGGCGCGGCCACGCTGCCCTTTTTCGGGGTGAAGCCCGCGGTGCTGGACGCCTCGACCGGCGCGGTGCAGGAAGGCAACGGCGTCGAGGGCGTGCTGTGCATCGCCGACAGCTGGCCGGGGCAGATGCGGACGCTCTGGGGCGACCACCAGCGCTTCGAAGAGGCGTATTTCCAGCAGTATCCGGGCTATTACTTCACCGGGGACGGCTGCCGGCGGGACGAGGACGGCTATTACTGGATCACCGGCCGCGTCGATGACGTCATCAACGTCTCGGGCCACCGCATGGGCACGGCCGAGGTCGAAAGCGCGCTGGTCGCCCATCCCAAGGTCGCGGAAGCCGCGGTGGTCGGCTATCCGCACGACCTCAAGGGGCAGGGCATCTACGCCTATGTCACGGTGATGAACGACGTGACCCCGTCCGAGGAGCTGCGCAAGGACCTGGAAACCTGGGTGCGGACCGAGATCGGCCCCATCGCCCGGCCCGACCTGATCCAGTGGGCGCCGGGACTGCCCAAGACGCGGTCGGGCAAGATCATGCGCCGCATCCTGCGCAAGATCGCGGAAAACGACTATGGCAGCCTCGGCGACATCTCGACCCTGGCCGACCCCGGCGTGGTCG
>NZ_JAUNPC010000084.1 GCF_030536915.1 Paracoccus sp. (in: a-proteobacteria) | reverse complement strand
GTCTGGGCCTGGTGGAACAGCGACAAGGCGGTGCTGCGCCAGCATGGCGCGATGCCCGTGACCGAGGCCGAGGCGCCCGATCTGGTGCGGATGGTGAGGCAACTCGCCGACAGCGCCGGGCTGCCGATGCCCGCCGTCTATGTGCTGGCGACCGAGCAGCCCAATGCCTTCGCCACGGGCAGGAACCCCGAGAACTCGGCGGTGGCGGTGACGCAGGGGCTGCTGCGGATACTCAGCCGCGACGAGCTTGCGGGGGTGATCGCGCATGAGCTGGCGCATATCAGGCACCGCGACACGCTGACGATGACGGTGACCGCGACGATGGCAGGGGCGATTGCGATGCTGGGCAACATCATGCTGTTCACCGGCAATCGCGACCGGCCGGGCGGGGCGCTGGGCGGCATCCTCGCCATGATCCTCGCGCCCTTGGCGGCGGTGCTGGTGCAGATGGCGATCTCGCGGTCGCGGGAATACGTGGCGGACCGCTCAGGGGCCGAGATCTGCGGCAACCCGATGGCGCTCGCCTCGGCGCTGGCCAAGATCGCCAATGCGGCGGGGCGGACGGTCAACATCCCGGCGGAACGCAACCCCGCCTCGGCATCGATGTTCATCATCAACCCGCTGGGGGCGCTGAAGATGGATCAGCTTTTCTCGACGCATCCCTCGACGCAGGAACGCATCGACCTGTTGGCGCAGATGCAGGTGGCACCTGTCGCCCGTAGTTCCGTTCCCCCGGTCCGCCGCGGATGACGCCAGATCCCACGCTGCGCGGCGAACGGATGGAGGGCGAGGCCGAGGACCGCGCCCTCCGCCCCCAGAAGCTGGAGGAGTTCATCGGCCAGGCCGAGGCCCGCGCCAACCTGCGCGTCTTCATCGACAGCGCCCGGATGCGGGGACAGGCGATGGACCACACGCTGTTCCACGGGCCTCCGGGGCTGGGGAAAACCACGCTGGCGCAGATCATGGCGCGGGAACTGGGCGTGAACTTCAAGATGACCTCGGGACCGGTGCTGGCGCGGGCGGGCGATCTGGCTGCGATCCTGACGAACCTCGAAGCTCGCGACGTTCTCTTCATCGACGAGATCCACCGGATGAACCCGGCGGTCGAGGAGGTCCTGTACCCGGCGCTGGAGGATTTCGAGTTGGACCTCGTGATCGGCGAGGGGCCTGCCGCCCGCACCGTCCGCATTGAGCTTCAGCCCTTCACGCTGGTCGGCGCGACGACCCGGCTGGGGCTGCTGACGACGCCCCTGCGCGACCGCTTCGGCATCCCGACGCGGCTGCAGTTCTACACCCACGAGGAACTGGACCAGATCGTTTCCCGCGGCGCCCGGCTGATGGGGATCAAGGCCGAGCCGGAGGGTACGTGGGAAATTGCCCGCCGCGCCCGTGGCACACCCCGGATTGCGGGCCGGCTGCTGCGCCGGGTGGTGGACTTCGCGCTGGTGGAAGGCGACGGGCGGGTGACGCGGGAACTCGCCGACATGGCGCTGACCCGGCTGGGGGTGGACGACCTCGGGCTGGACTCGGCCGACCGCCGTTACCTGACGCTGATGGCCGAGCATTACGGAGGCGGGCCGGTGGGGGTCGAGACGCTCTCCGCCGCGCTGTCGGAAAGCCGCGACGCCATCGAGGAGGTGATCGAGCCTTACCTTCTGCAACAGGGCTTGATCCTGCGCACGCCGCGTGGCCGGATGCTGGGGCATTTGGGATGGCGGCATCTGGGGCTGGACATGCCCAAGGCCGCGCAGGCAGGATTGTTCGATGAATGACGTGGAAAGCCGGCTGCGGGGCAGCTTTGCCCGGCAGACGATGATGCAGACGCTGGGGGCCGAGCTTGAGGAAGCCGCCGAGGGCCGCACCCGCATCGCCGCCCCGATCGCGCCGCATGTGCTGCAGCAGCAGGGCTTTGCCCATGCCGCGCTGGCTTTTGCCATCGGCGATTCGGCTGCGGGCTATGCGGCGCTGTCGGTCCTGCCGGAGGGGGCCGAGGTCGTCACCGTCGAGATGAAGATCAACCTGCTATCGCCCGCCGTAGGCGAGCGTCTCGTGGCCGAAGGGAGGGTGATCCGCCCCGGCCGCCGCATCGTCGCGGTGGCGTCAGACGTCTTCGCAGAAGGGGACAAGGGCCGCAAGCACGTCGCCACCCTTCTGGGCACCATGGTTCCGGTGGAACCATGAGCGGCTGGCCCCTGATCCTGCGCTATGCCGTGACCGCAATCGTCTTCGCCCTGACGATCTGGGCCTTCAGCACCGGGCACATGCTTCTGGCAGTCCTGGGGATCGGCGCCTGCATCTTCGTGTTCCAGCGGTTTTTCCTGTCGGACATCTGAAAGGTGCGGTGAAACCCCGCCATGCGGGGCAAGCCCGTGATCCCTTCGGGAAGGAGAAGACAGGGCATTGCCGATGCCATCGCCTCCTTGAAAAGAATGGTGGTGGAAGTCGGGGCGGGACCTCCCTGCGGCGTGACGGCGCAGGAGGACGCGAACCGAAGCCATCCGCTGTGCCGTTGACCTCCCGGCAAGGCGGGGTGACATGAGCGTAGGGCGGAGTTCCGCCCCACCATCCGCCGTGCGCAGGAGTTCATGACCACGCATTTCCCCCAGGGCGCCCGCATCGGGGTGCTGACGACCGAGCCGGTGGGCCTGCTCGACTATCTCTCGCCCGAGGGAGGCGTTCTGCTGGGGCAACTGGTCGTCGTGCCGCTGGGTCCGCGCCGGGTTCTGGGCGTAGTCTGGGGCAAGGGGATGGGCGACTTCGACGCGGCCAAGCTGCGGCCTATCGCGCGGCTGGTGGACGCCGCCCCCTTCGGCGAGGGGATGCTGGAGTTCATCGGGCGCGCCGCCGACTACACCCTGACGCCCTTGCCGGTGATGCTGCGGATGACGCTGCGCGCGCCCGATCTGGACCAGCCGCCCGCCGCGCGGCGCGTCGTCCACCGCGCGGGGCCTGCGCCCGACCGGATGACCGACGCGCGCGCCGCCGTGCTGCGGGTGATCGAGGAGCATGGCGGGGCGGGCTTCGCGCCCTCGGAACTGGCACAACTGGCGGGCGTGGGCACGTCAGTGGTGAAGGGATTGGTCGGCACGGGCACGCTGGTCGAGACCGAGGCGCCGAAGGATGTGCCCTATCCGCGCCTGGACCCCTCGCTGCCGGGCAAGCCCTTGGCGCCGGATCAGGCGGACGCGGCCGAGGCGCTGCGGACGGGCCTGCGGGGCGGTGGCTATGCGACGACGCTGCTGCGGGGCGTCACGGGGTCAGGCAAGACCGAAGTCTATCTTGAGGCCGTGGCCGAGACGCTGCGGATGGGCCGGCAGGCGCTGGTTCTGCTGCCGGAAATCGCGCTGTCGGCCGAGTTCATCGACCGCGTCGAGGCCCGCTTCGGCGCCCGTCCCGGCGAGTGGCACTCGGGCATCACCCGCACCGAACGCCGCCGGTTGTGGCACATGGCGGGCCGGGGAGAGGTCGGGCTGGTTGTCGGCGCAAGGTCCGCGCTGTTCCTGCCCTTCCGCGACCTCGGGCTGATCGTCGTCGATGAGGAGCACGACGGCTCCTACAAGCAGGACGAAACGGTGCACTACAACGCCCGCGACATGGCCGTGCTGCGCGCCAGCATCGAGGGGGCGCAGGTGGTGCTGGCCTCGGCCACCCCCTCGATCGAGACCTGGGTGAACGCGGCCACGGGCAAGTATCGCCGCGTGGACCTGCGCGCCCGCTATGGCGAGGCGGAACTGCCCGAGATGGCCGCCATCGACCTGCGGAAAGAGGACCTGCCCTCGGGGCGCTGGATCTCGCCCACGCTCGGCCGGGCAGTGGACGAGCGGCTGGAGCGGGGGGAACAGTCGCTTTTGTTCCTCAACCGCCGGGGCTATGCGCCGGTGACGACCTGCCGGGCCTGCGGTCACCAGATCGGCTGCGACGACTGCGACGCGCGGATGGTCGAGCACCGCTTCCAGCGGCGGCTGATCTGCCACCAATGCGGCGCGTCGAAGCCGATCCCGGTTGCCTGCCCCGCCTGCGGTGTCGAGGGAAAGCTTGCCGCCATCGGCCCCGGCGTCGAGCGGCTGGGCGAAGAGGTGGCCGAGCGTTTCCCCGGCAAGCGGGCGGTGGTGCTGTCCTCGGACCTCTACACCTCGGCCCGGGCGTTGAAGGAGACGATCTCGAACATCGCGGCGGGGGATGCCGACATCATCATCGGCACCCAGATCGTGGCGAAGGGCCACAACTTTCCCCTGCTGACGCTGGTCGGGGTGATCGACGCGGATCTCGGGTTGCAGGGCGCGGACCTGCGGGCGGCGGAGCGGTCCTTCCAGCTGATGCGGCAGGTCGCGGGGCGGGCCGGGCGGCAGGCGGGCGACCGGCCGGGACTGGCGCTGCTGCAGACCCACCAGCCCGAGCATCCGGTGATCCGCGCGATCCTGTCGGGCGACGACGAGGCCTTCTGGAACGCCGAGGCCGAATCCCGCCAAGCCGCCCGGATGCCGCCTTTCTCGCGCTTGGCCGGGATCATCCTGTCCCATCCCAATCAGCCGGTGGTCGAGGCCTATGCGCAGGAACTCGCCCGCCGCGCCGCGCCCCTTTCCGAGATCGGGGCCGAGCTGTTCGGCCCCGCGCCTGCCCCCATCGCCCGGGTGCGGGCGCGCTATCGCGTGCGGATGCTGGTGCGTACCCCCCGTCAGGCGCCGCTGCAACCGGCCATCGCCGAGTGGCTGGCGGCCGCCCCCAAGCCGCCCACGAACCTGCGGCTGGCGGTGGATATCGATCCGCAGAGCTTTCTGTGACTGCTCTCCGATTGCCGGCGCACCACGGGGTTGCACGATTGAAGTGGCTATTTGGGCCGGAAAGAAGCCACTCCGGTTCTTCTTTCCGGCCCAGATACCCCTAGGGTATGGGGCAGAGTCCCACGTCAGGCGCCGCTTTCGGCCAGCACGGATTCCAGCACGGGGGCAAGGCAGGTGGCCCAGAGTTCCTGCCCTTCGGCGTCGCGGATCAGGTCGTTCCTGACCTCGACCAGCAGGTTCGGGCGGCCATGCGCCAGCGCGTGGGTGTCGATCGAGTCGCCCTGCAGGTGGCCGCTGTAGGGCTTGTTGTCGCCGGTGATCCATCCCTGCGCGCGGCAGGCGCGGACCATGGCGGGGCCGAGCCGCTCGTCGCGGTGCGAGTAGAGGATGCCGACAAGCCACGGGCGCGGCGGACGGCCCTTCAGTTGCGGGGTGAAGCTGTGGACGGCGCAGATCGCCCGCGCGGGATGGGCGGCGGCCAGCCGGGCGAGTTCCCGGTGATAGGGGCGGTAGAGACGGTCGAGCCGGCGTTCCCGTTCCGCCGCATCTGCGCTGCGGTTCGCCGGGATCACCGTGCCGTCGTAAAGCCGCATCAGCAGGGTCGGGTCGTCCTCGCCCCGGTTGGGGTCGATCACGAGGCGCGAGAAATCCGACCGCACCATCGGTGCGCCCAGCCTTTCAGCCAGCGCCGAGGCAAGCCCCGCCGCGCCCACGTCATAGGCGATGTGCCGCGCCATGTCCTGTGCGCCGATCCCCAGGTCGCCGCCGTTCACCCATGGCGGCACGCGGTTCGTCGCGTGGTCACAGGTGACAAGCCAGCGCGAGGGGCGGGTTTCTCCCTCGATGGTGAAGGGCGGGGCGTCGATCGGATCGCTGTCATGCGCGTTCATGATGGGGGCGGTATACGTCCCGCGGCAGGACCGCGCCAGTTGCCCGTTCCGCAAGGGACGGCTAGACGATAGCGCAAACATGACGGCAGGCAGGGGAAACAGGCAGATGAGACGACACCGCAACGTGAAGATCGTGGCAACGCTTGGCCCGTCGTCGAGCGATCTCGCGACGATCCGAGCGCTGTTCGAGGCGGGCGCGGACGTCTTCCGCCTGAACATGAGCCACGGCGATCATGCCGACCAGAAGGCCCGCTATGACGCCATCCGCGCCATCGAGGCCGAGCTTGGCCGCCCCATCGGCGTGCTGGCCGACCTGCAGGGGCCGAAGCTGCGGGTCGGCGTCTTCGCGGAAGGCGGCCATGAGCTTGAGGAAGGCCGACCGTTCCGCTTCGACCTCGATCCCGCGCCGGGGGACGGCCAGCGCGTCCAACTGCCCCATCCCGAGATCTTCGCGGCGCTGAAGGTCGGCTCGCGCCTGCTGGTCAACGACGGCAAGATCCGCCTGCGGGTTCAGCACTGCGGGCCGGATTTCGCCGATTGCGTGGTGACGGCGGGCGGGCCGATTTCCAACCGCAAGGGGGTCAATGTCCCCGACGCGGTGCTGCCGCTCAAGGCGCTGTCGGAGAAGGACCGGGCCGACCTGGAATTCGCCTGCGGCCTGGGGGTGGATTGGCTGGCCCTGTCCTTCGTCCAGCGCCCTGAGGACGTGATCGAGGCGCGCGAGCTGGCCAATGGCCGCGCCGCCATCCTGTCCAAGATCGAGAAGCCCGCGGCGGTGGAATGCTTCGCCGAGATCCTGAAGGTCTCGGACGGGATCATGGTGGCGCGCGGCGACCTTGGCGTCGAACTGCCGGTCCATTCGGTGCCGCCGATCCAGAAGCGGCTGGTCCGCGCCTGCCGGCAGGCGGCCAAGCCCGTGATCGTGGCGACCCAGATGCTGGAATCCATGATCGAAAGCCCGATGCCCACCCGGGCCGAGGTCAGCGATGTCGCGACCGCCATCTACGAGGGCGCCGATGCCATCATGCTGTCGGCCGAATCCGCCGCCGGGCGCTATCCGGTCGAGGCGGTGCAGACCATGGACAGCGTCGCCCGCTCGGTCGAGACGGACCCGACCTATCGCATGATCATCGACGGTTCGCGCGGCACCGACAACCGCACCAGCGTGGCCGATTCGATGGCCGTGGCGGCGCGCGAGATCGCCGAAACCACCGACATCGCCGCGATCTGCGCATATACCCAGTCCTCGACCACCGTGCGGCTGGTCGCCCGCGAACGCCCCAAGGTGCCGATCATCGCCATGAGCTCGGAACGCGACGTGCTGCGGCGCATGTCGCTGATCTGGGGCGCGCATTGCGTGTTGACGCCGCAACTGGAACGCTTCAAGCGGGCCGTGCTCAATGCCGTGGAGGCCGCGCAGGAGTTCGACTTCGCCGACAGCACCCGCAAGGTCATCGTGATCGCGGGGGTTCCGTTCAACATCGCGGGCTCCACCAACATTCTTCGCGTTGCATCCTGCGACGAGCTGTTGCTATCCAGCACGGACCCTGAATAACGGCGCACCCGCGCCCCTCACGAGTTGCAAGGCATGTCCGACATCCTCATCCTGCTGGGCACCGCGTCGATGGCGGTGTCGGTCATCCTGGCGATTGCCGCGCTGGCGCGGACCGAACCGCCGCGCGGAGCCGCCATCGCCTTCGTCTTCGGGCTGGCGGCGCTGTTCGCAGGCGCCTGGCTGGATCCGACGCCGTTCCGCGTGCAGGACCTGGGGCTGGCCTGGCAGAGGCTTCTGAGCGGCCAGATCCGGCTGTAAGGCCGGCTTTTCCCTTGCCATCCGGGCCGGACGCCGCTATCAGGCGCGCTTCGACATCCGCGCGGCCGGCCCTATGGCATTGCCGAGTCGCGCGTTCACTCTGACTCCAGGAGAAGAAAATGCCGAAGATGAAGACCAAGGCCGCTGCGAAGAAGCGGTTCTCGATGACGGCCAGCGGCAAGGTCAAGGCCGGCCCGGCGGGCAAGCGTCACGGCATGATCAAGCGTTCGACGAAATTCATCCGGGACGTGACGGGGACGATGATCCTGTCCGACCAGGACGCGAAGATCGTCAAGAAATACATGCCCTACGACCGCTGAGAGGATCTGAACCATGTCCCGCGTTAAATCCGGCAAGGTCACCCACGCCCGCCACAAGAAGGTCCTTGACGCTGCCAAGGGCTATTACGGCAACCGTTCGCGCAACTTCCGCACCGCCACCCAGGCCGTGGACAAGGCGCTGCAGTATGCCACCCGCGACCGCAAGACCCGCAAGCGCAACTTCCGCGCCCTGTGGATCACCCGCATCAACGCCGCCGTTCGCGCGGTGGATGCCGAGATGACCTATTCCCGCTTCATCGCCGCGCTGTCCAAGGCCGGGATCGAGGTGGACCGCAAGGTTCTGGCCGACCTGGCCGTGCACGAGCCCGAGGCCTTCAACGCCATCGTGGCCCAGGCGAAAGCCGCCGCCGGCGCCCCGGCCCAAGCCGCCGCCTGACCCGTCCGGCAGGACAGGATTACAGGAACCCGCGCCCCGGCGCGGGTTCTTTCGTTTCCGGCATCAGCGCCAGATGTCCTTGTCCACGCCGCGCCCGGCAAGCTCGGGATGGGCGGACAGGTGGAACTCGGGCCGCCGTCCCATGCGGCGCTGGACGACATAGTCGCGGGTGATCCGCGCCACGATCCCCGACAGGGCCACGATGGCGATCAGGTTGATCGTCGCCATCACCCCCATCGAGGCGTCGGCAAAGTTGAAGACGGTCGTGACCGCCTGCAGCGCCCCCCAGATCACCATGCCCAGCACGGCCAGCCGCAGCACGAAGATTCCCCGATCGCCGAAGCCAAGGTAGACCAGCGCGTTTTCCGCATAGGCATAATTGCCGATGATCGAGGTGAAGGCGAAGAACAGGATCGCCAGGCCCACGAAATAGATGCCCGTCGGCCCGAAATGCTCGCCCAGCGCGGCCTGCGTCAGCGCGACCCCGGTCAGTTCGGCCGAAGGCACCGCGCCCGACAGCAGGATCATCACGGCGGTCGCCGTGCAGACGAGGATCGTGTCGATGAAGACCCCCAGCGACTGCACGAAGCCCTGCGCCGCTGGATGATGCGGATCAGGCGTCGCCACCGCCGCGATGTTCGGGGCCGAACCCATCCCGGCCTCGTTGGAAAACAGGCCCCGCTTGACCCCGTTCAGCATCGCCGCCGCCATCCCGCCCGCGACCCCGCCGGCCACGGGTTCCAGCCCCAGCGCCTGCCGGACGATATGGCCCAGCACGGCGGGCACCTCGGAGAGGTTGGTGGCGAAGATCCAGGCCGCGGCCAGCAGATAGGCCCCGGCCATGAAGGGCACGATCAGCTCGGCCGCCTTGGCGATCTGGGGAATGCCGCCGAAGATGATGATCGCCGTGAAGAAGGCCAGCGACACGCCGGTGACCCAGCGCGGCACGCCGAAGGTTTCCCAGGCCTCGGCGATGGAATTGGCCTGCACCGCCTCGAACACCAGTCCGAAGGAGATCAGCAGTGCCACCGCGAAAAGCGCGGCCAGCCAACGCAGCCGCAGCCCCCTGGCGATGTAGAAGGCGGGCCCCCCGCGGTACATCCCGTTCGGCCCGTGCACCTTGTAAAGCTGCGCCAGCGCCGACTCCGCATAGGCCGTGGCCATGCCGACCGTCGCCACGACCCACATCCAGAAGACCGCCCCCGGTCCCCCCAGCGTGATCGCGACCGCCACGCCCGCGATGTTGCCGGTGCCGACCCGGCTGGCGAGGCTGACCGACAGCGCCTGGAAGGGCGAGATCCCGTCCGCGTCCTTTTTCGTCCGGCCGAAGGTGCAGCGCAGCATCTCGCCGAAATGGACGAACTGGATGAAGCGCAGGCGGATCGTGAAATAGATGCCGACCGCGATCAGTCCATAGATCAGCACATAGTTCCAGATGACGCCATTGATCGCGTCGATGAAGCTGTCCAGCATGGATCTCTCCTGTCCCGGACCTCACGCCGGCGTGACATCATGCGCGATGCGGTGCAACGGTTCCCTGCATTCGGAGGTTGGGGCCGTATGAGGATAGATCGCCTGCCGCCCCGTGTCCCGCTCGCCACGCGCCCGCTCGGCATCATGGGGTCGGCGCTGACGGCCCGGCGCAACCTGCTGGAACTGATTCCCGAACTCGCCCTGCGCCAGCCGATGGTCTCGGGCAGGCTGGGCATCCGCTGGCACATGGTCATGGACCCGGATGCGCTGCGGCGCGTCCTGAAGGACCGGGTCGAGGATTACCCCAAGTCCACTGTCACCAAGCTGCTGCTGGAACCGGCCATCGGCGACAGCCTGTTCATCGCCGAAGGGGCGGAATGGCGCTGGCAGCGGCTGGCCGCCGCCCCCGCCTTCGCCGCCCGCAACGTCGAGGCGCTGGCCCCGGTGATGACCGCCGCCGCCGAGGCCTCGGCCGCCCGCATCAAGGCCGCGGCCCAGCCCTTCGACGCTTATGCCGAAATGATCGCCGCCACCTTCGACGTCATCAGCGACGTGACCTTTTCCGGCGACAACGCCTTTGACCGCGATGCGGTCCACCATGCGATCAACGGCTATATCGCCTCGACCGGGCGGGTGTCGCTGCTGGACGTGCTGGGCGCGCCGCCCTGGCTGCCGCGTCCGGGCCGGATCTTCTCGGGCAAGGCGCTGAAGCAGACCAAGACGCTCGCCGACCGGGCCATCGCCGAACGCGCCCGCCGCGGTCCCCGCGTGCCGCCCGACCTGCTGGACCTGCTGCGCTCGGGCGTGGACCCGGAAACGGGTCGGTCGATGAACCCCTCGGAACTGCGGGACAACCTGCTGACCTTCATCGTCGCAGGGCACGAGACGACGGCGCTGACGCTGTCTTGGGCGCTTTACCTTTGCGCCTTCGACCCTGCCGTGCAGGCTCACGCCGCGGCCGAGGCGCAGGCGGCTGGCCCCCGCATCACCGCCGACGACTTGCCGCGCCTACCCTACATCCAGCAGATCGTGCAGGAAACGCTGCGGCTTTACCCGCCCGCGGCCTTCCTGTCCCGGACGGCGCGGAAAGCCGACACGCTGGGCGGCCGCCAGATCCAGCCCGGCGACACCGTCATGCTGCCGATCTACGCCCTGCACCGCCACAAGCTGCTCTGGGACAACCCCGACGCCTTCGACCCCGGCCGCTTCGCCCCCGGCATGGAACGCGACCGCTTTGCCTTCCTGCCCTTCGGCGGCGGCCCCCGCATCTGCATCGGCGCCAACTTCGCGCTGCAGGAGGCCGCGATCATTCTCGCCACGCTGCTGTCCCGCTTTGACTTCGCGCTGGTCCCCGGCCGCGACCCGCGCCCGCGGATGATCCTGACGCTCCGCCCCGAGGGCGGCGTCTGGCTGCGCGCCACGCCGCGCTAGAAACCGCGCGTCCCCCGTGCTAACCCCGCCCCGCAATTCCCGCGAGGCTCCCGATGACCGATCCCGACAGCTTGCGTTCCACTTGGCTTGCCCGCGTCGCCGAGGCCGAAGGCGTCACGGCGCTGGAGGAGGTCCGCTTGGCGGCCTTGGGCAAGAAGGGCGAGATCGCGCTGATGATGCGCGAGTTGGGCCGCATGACCCCCGAGGAGCGGCAGACCAGCGGCGCCGCCCTCAACCGCGTCAAGGACGAGATCGACGCCGCCCTGCGCGCCCGCAAGCTGGCGCTGGAAGACGCGGCGCTGGACGCGCGGCTGGCGGGCGAATGGCTGGACGTCACGCTGCCCGGCCGCCCGCGCCCGGCTGGTACCATCCACCCCGTCTCCCAGGTGATGGACGAGGTCACTGCGATCTTCGCCGACATGGGATTCGCCGTGGCCGAAGGCCCGCAGGTCGAATCCGACTGGTACAACTTCGACGCCCTGAACATCCCGCCCGAACACCCCGCGCGGCAGGAGCATGACACCTTCTTCATGGCGCGGGCCGCAGGCGACACCCGCCCGCCCCATGTCCTGCGCACCCATACCTCGCCTGTCCAGATCCGCGCGATGGAGGCGATGGGCGCCCCCATCCGCATCATCTGCCCCGGCCGCGTCTATCGCATGGACATGGACCAGACCCACACGCCCATGTTCCACCAGATCGAGGGGCTGGCGATTGGCAAGGGCATCTCGATGGCCAACCTGAAATGGACGCTGGAAGAGTTCTGCCGCGCCTTCTTCGAGGTGGACGAGGTCGAACTCCGCTTCCGCGCCTCGCATTTCCCCTTCACGGAACCCTCGGCCGAGGTGGACATCCGCTGCGACTGGTCCGG
>NZ_JAUNPC010000168.1 GCF_030536915.1 Paracoccus sp. (in: a-proteobacteria) | reverse complement strand
ATGCCGATCGGCAGCTCGGCCGGGGCGACGAAGGTGCGGGCGATGATGTCGGCTGCGACCAGCATGACCGCGCCGCCAAGTGCCGCGTTGGGCAAAAGCCAGCGGTGATCCGGCCCGGTCGAGATCCGCAGCAGATGCGGCACGACGATGCCGACGAAGCCGATGCCGCCGGACACCGCGACCGCCGCGCCGGTCGCGGCGGCGGCCGCCAGCACCGACAGCCGCTTGATCCGCTGGACGGGCAGACCCATGTGGCCTGCGACGGCCTCTCCGAGGGCCAGCCCGTTCAGGCCGCGCGCGAGGATCGGGATGGCCAGCATCGCCGCCGCCATCACCGGCAACGCGGCGGCCAGCCGGCCCCAAGTCGCGCCGGAAAGGCTGCCCATGCTCCAGAAGGTCAGGTTGCGCGGCTGGGTGTCGTCGGCGACAAAGATCAGCAGCCCCGCCAGCGCCCCGGCGATGGCCGCCATGGCGATGCCGCCCAGCAACATCGTGACGACCGAGGTGCGCCCGCCACGCGTTGACAGCCGATACAGCAGCAGGGTGGCACCCCAGGCGCCGAAGAATGCCGCAATGGGAACGAGGTTCGCCTCGCCGATCCACGCCAGCGCGGGGGTCGCGCCGCCCAGGACGATGGCCGTGATGGCACCCAACGACGCGCCCGCGCCGACGCCGACCAGCCCCGGGTCGGCCAGCGGATTACGGAACAGGCCCTGCATGATCGCGCCGGCCACCGCCAGCGATGCGCCGACCGCGACGCCCATCACCAGACGGGGCAAGCGGATCTCGACCAGAACCAGACGCTCGCGATCACCGAAGCCGCGACCCGCAAGCAGGTCCGACAGCGCGAGGAGCGGCGAAACGCCCGTCGCACCCGCGCCCAGCGACAGCGCGCCAAGCAGCACAAGTGCGACCACCAGCGCGACCATCACCAGCCGCGCCCTCGCCTCGCGGGACCGGATGCCCACGGTCGACGTCGCGGGCGTGGGCACCTCGATTGAGCTCACGGGGCGTTCCCGGGGGGTTCCCCATGTATGGCCTCGTGCAGCGCCATTGCGGCCTTGCCGGCGCGCGGGCCCATGCCCAGCAGATAAAGCCCGTCCATCATCACGAAGGCACCGTTCCGGCCGGCCGGCGTTGCCGCGATGGCGGGATGGCCAAGGACGTTTGCCCGCGCGATCTCGACCGAACTTCCGCCCGCAGCCTCGTCGGCGGCGGGATCACCGCGCTGCATCATGACCACGACATCGGGGGCAGCGGTCAGGATCGCCTCGTCGGTGATCGCCTTCCAGCCCTGCATCTCGGCGGCCGCGTTCTCGCCGCCTGCCAGTCGGACCATGGTATCGGCCGAAGTGTCGGCGCCGCCCGCCATGATCCGCCCGCCCTGCACCGAAAGAACGAAAAGCACTCTGGGCGGAGTGCGCTGGTCCGCGGCAACCAACGCGGCGGCAGCGTCAAGATCAGCCTCGACCTGACGGGCGACCGAGGCCGCCTCGGCCTCGCGCCCAAGCGCCTCGCCCGCCGCGGTAATCCGCGCGACAATCCCCGCCGCATCGCGCGGCTCGGGAAGTTCGACATAGCGCACGTTCGCCGATTTCAGCACCTCGACCGCCTGCGGCGGGCCGGCGCCCTCTTCGGCGAGGATCAGGTCGGGGGTCGCCGCCAGCACGCCTTCAGGAGACAGCTGCCGCATATAGCCCACGTCCGGCAGCGCCAACGCCTCGGGCGGATAGCTGGAACTGGAGTCGCGGCCGATCAGCAGATCACCCGCACCGATGGCATAGGCGATCTCGGTCGCGCTGCCGCCGATACCGACCACGCGCGTCGGTTCCTCGGCCCAGGCGGGCGTCACCAGCATCGCCGCCGCAATCAGTGCCCGCAACATCACGCGGCCTTGTCCGACAGGCCCGGCAGCGCCTCGATCTGCGCCTGCCATGCCACCGGATCGCCGCCCTTCGAGGGCCGGATGCCGAAGATCTGCAGGATCAGTTCGCCGTGGTTGTCAAATGCCTCGACCGAGATCGCCAGCCCGTGCTCGCCCGGCTTGCGGACCTCGTAGACCTCGGCGATGCGGTCGGCGCGCAGATGCAGGTTGAAACGCGGGTCCATGATGTTCAGCCACGGACCCATCGGCTTGATGGTCTCGATCGGGCCGGAATGGATCTCGATGCAGCCCATGTTGCCGACGAAGATCATCAGCGGCGTGCCGCTGCCCGCCAGCGTCTCGATCAGCTGCGCCACAGCGCTGCGGTCGAGCGGGCGGACGAAGGGCGCGCCAGCGACGCGATAGGCGCCCAGCCGGTTCATCTTGTGTTTCTTGACCAACGGCAGGAACTGGTGCGTGTCGGTCATCGCATTCCACCCCTCGCGCAGCGCGGGGGCCTGGTCGAGGGCGCCCCGTGCCGCATCGACGGGTGCGCGGGCTTCGAAATCCGGAATGGCGTCGGACTGGTCGGGCAGGGCGAGTTCCTGCCGGAGCGCCTTCCACGCTGCAACGTCGGACTGCGGGCGAAGATGGATCTTGTGGATCGCATCGCCTGCCGCGTCGAAAATCTGGATCGACCGCTTGGGCCCGGTTTCGGACTCCGTCTCGATGGCATAGGCATGAACCCAGTGGCGTGGGAACAGTCTCAAATCGATGTCCGGGTTCAGCGTCATCGCCGCATGGGCTCCGCCGTGGAAATCGGAATAGACCCCGATCTTCTCGATCACGCAGGAATCGTTGCGGGTCAGCGCCATGACTTCTCCGAGCGCCTCGACCATCGGGATCAGGCGGGCTGGCGCTGGCTCTATCCGGATCGAGCCGTGACCGACCTGTGCCGCCAGCAGCGCTGCCTCGGGGACACCCATGCTTTCGGCGAGATCACGGGATCGCAGCGTCGCGCCGGCCAGAGC
>NZ_JAUNPC010000083.1 GCF_030536915.1 Paracoccus sp. (in: a-proteobacteria) | reverse complement strand
GCAGGTGGCCGCCGCCGCCCGCCGCCGGGTGGAACCCACGCCGGTGGACCGCTTCCCCGCCCCCGGCATCCGCCGCGGCGCCCGCGGCTATGACGTGACGGTCTGCGGCGGCGGCTTCGCCGGTTCGGTGCTGGCGAGGAAGCTCGCCGAGGACTCGGGCCAGCGCGTGCTGGTCGTGGACAAGCGCGAACATATCGCGGGCAACGCCTATGACCACCGGGACGCGGCGGGCATCCTTGTCCACCGCTATGGCCCGCATATCTTCCACACCAACAGCGACGAGGTGGTGGGTTTCCTGTCCCGCTTCACCGACTGGCGGCCTTATGAGCATCGGGTGCTGGCGCAGGTGGGCGACAGGCAGGTGCCGATGCCGATCAACCGCACCACGCTGAACCAGCTTTACGGGCTGTCGCTCTCCTCGGATGAGGAGGCAGCCGCCTTCCTCGCCTCGCGCGTCGAGCCGGTGGCGGAGATCAGGACGTCGCGCGACGTGGTGGTGAACGCGGTCGGGCGCGAGCTTTACGAGACGTTCTTCCAGGGCTACACGCGCAAGCAATGGGGGCTGGACCCCAGCCAGCTGGACAAGTCCGTGACCTCGCGGGTGCCCACGCGGACCAACACCGACGACCGCTATTTCACCGACAAGTTCCAGGCGATGCCGCGCGAGGGCTTCACCCGGATGTTCGAGCGGATGCTGGACCACCCGCGCATCGACATCGCGCTTTCGACGGACTTCCACGATCTCAAAGGCGCGGACCGGGGGGCGCTGACGGTCTATACCGGGCCGATCGACGCCTATTTCGGCCACCGCTTCGGGCACCTGCCCTATCGCAGCCTCGCCTTCCGGCACGAGACTCTGGCCCAGCGCAAGCTGCAGCCGGTCGCCGTGGTGAACTATCCCGCCGAGGACGTGCCCTGGACGCGGATCACCGAATACAAGCACCTGACGGGACAGGTGCATCCGATGACCTCGATCACCTACGAATACCCCTCGGCCGAGGGCGAGCCCTATTACCCGATTCCCCGCCCCGAGAACCAGGAACTGTTCCGCCGCTATGACGACCTCGCCCGCGCGGAACGCGGCGTGATCTTCGCCGGGCGGCTGGGCAGCTACCGTTACTACAACATGGACCAGGTGGTCGGGCAGGCCTTGGCGACGCATCGCCGGCTTGCGGCCGAGATCCAGCCTGCAGCGGCGGCGGCGCTGGGGGCCGAATAACATCATGCGAGCCTTGCTCGTGACCGACAGCCCCGAGCCTTCGGGGGTCGGCGAACATATGCTGACCCTGGCCGCCGCCTTGGTGGCCGAGGGCATTGAGGCCGCGCTGGCCTTTCCCGACCATGACGCCGGTCGCCGGCTGGTGGACCGGGCGCGCGCGAGGGGCCTGCTCGCACGGACTGTTCCGGGCGACTGGCACCGCGCCATCGCCCGGGCATCTGCCGACCTCGTCCATGTCCATGCCGGCATCGGCTGGGAAGGCCACGAACTGACCCGTGCCGCCCGCGACACGGGCGCCGCCGTGATCCGCACCGAGCATCTGCCCTGGCTTCTCACCGAACCGGGGCAGATCCGCGAATACGCCGCGGCCTCGGCCCATGTGGACGCGATCATCGCCGTCTCGCGCGAGGCGGGCGAGGGCTGGCGGCGCGCGGCGCGGCGGATGCCCGGCCCGCGCCTGCCGGTGGCGGCGGTGTCCAACGGGATCGAGCCGCACGCCCTGCCCCGCTTCGACGGCCACAACGCCGCGCCGACCATCCTCTGCGTCGGCCGCTTCACCCCTCAGAAGCTGCACCGGACGCTGATCGTGGCGCTGGCCCGGCTGCACCGCCGCGGCATCCCCGCGCGGCTGCAACTGGTGGGCCACGGCCCGCTGATACCCATGCTGCAGCGACTGACCGAACGGCTTGGCCTGGTCCATGCGGTCGATTTCCTCGGCCGCCGCGACGACGTGCCGGAACTGATGGCGCGGGCCGACGTTCTGGCGCTGCCGTCGGCCTTCGAGGGGCTGCCGCTGGTCCTGCTCGAAGCGATGGCGCTGGGGCTGCCGGCGGTCGCCACCCGAATCGGCGGCAGCGTCGAGGCGCTGGGGCCGGACCACCCGTGGCTGGTGACCCCCCGGCGCTCGCGGGATCTGGCGCAAGCCCTTGAAGAGGCGCTCGACAATCCCGAGACACGCGCCATAACTGCGGATCGACAGGTTTCGCGCTTCAACGAACGGTTCACGGCGGCCCGGATGGCCGCCGACACCGCAAGAATATATCGCGCCGCCCTGCGGCATCGGACTGGGGACAGAATGGACAGAGTGAGACTGGGCTTCATCGGCGCGGGCGGCATCGCCCACCGACATTTCGGCGTGCTGGAAACCATGCCCGACGTGGCCGTGGTGGCAGTGGCCGACCCCGACCAGAACCGTGCCGAGGATGCCGCCCGCCGCATGGGCGCGACCGCCTATCCCGATTTCGACGCCATGCTGGCTGATGCCGAACTGGACGCCGTCTACATCTGCGTCCCCCCCTTCGCCCATGGCCCCGCCGAACGCGCCTGCATCGCCCGCGGCCTGCCCTTCTTCGTGGAAAAGCCGATCTCGCTGGACATCGATCTGGCCGAGGAGATCGCCGAGGAGGTCGCCGCTGCCGGCCTCATCACCGCCGTCGGCTATCACTGGCGCTATCTCGACACGATGGACGAGGCGCGGGCGCATCTGGCCCACAACCCCGCCCATCTGATGCAGGGCTTCTGGATCGACCAGACCCCGCCCCCCGATTGGTGGTGGCGCGAGGACCGGTCGGGCGGTCAGGTGGTCGAGCAGGCGACCCACATCATCGACGCCGCGCGCTTCCTCGCCGGCGACGTGACCGAGGTCTTCGGCCTTTCCACGCACCGCGAGCGCGGCGATTTCCCCGGCCTGACCGTTCCGACCGCGACGGCGGCGACGCTGCGCTTCGCTTCGGGCGCGGTGGCGAACCTCGGCTCGACCTGCCTTCTGCGCTGGAACCATCGCGTGGGCCTGCACGTCTTTTCCGACGCCATGGCGCTGGAGATCACCGATCACGACCTGATGGTGGACGTGGGCCAGGGCCGCCCCGTGCGCCACGCCCAGGGCGATCCCGTCTGGCGCGAGGACCGCGATTTTGTCGAAGCCGTCATGGGCCGCGAGAACCGCATCCGCTGCCCCTATGCCGAGGCATTGGAGACCCACCGCGTGGCCCTTGCGATCACCCGTTCGGCCCAGGCGGGCGCCCTTGTGAAGATGGAGGTGCTGCGGGCTGACCCGCAGCCCATCTTTCGTCCATCGCTTGCGTAAGGCCCCGACCATGCCGCACGAGCATCGCACCGTCCGCAGCCTCGGGATCGAGCGGCCGGGCGAGCCGTTCTTCTTCCATTACGACGAAGGCCCTGCCTCCGACGGCCGGGTCCGGCTTGACCTGCTTTACACCGGACTTTCCGCCGGGACCGAGCTGACCTTCATGAAGGGCACGAACCCTTACCTGCACAGCCGTTGGGACGACTGGCAGGGGCTGTTCATCCCCGGCGAGCCCTCGGCCCGCTTCCCGGTCAACTTCCTCGGCTACATGGAATCGGCGCGGGTGTCGGACGCCCGTGCGCCGGGCTTCCGTGCGGGCGACGTGGTCGGCACGACCTTCGGGCACAAGTCGGGCCACACCGCCGACCCGGCCCATGACCTGCTGCTGAAGCTGCCCCTCGGGCTCGACCCGATCTTGGGCATCTTCGTGGCCCAGATGGGCCCCATCGCCGCCAACGGCATCCTTCATGCCGATGCCGAGCAGTTCGGCCCTGCCGTCCCCTTCCTCGGCGCGGGGGTGGAAGGCCGCCCGGTGCTGGTCTGGGGCGGCGGCACCGTGGGCCTGTTCTGCGCGCTGTTCGCGCGCATGGGTGGAGCCTCCGAGATCGTGGTCGTGGACCCCTCGCCCTTCCGGCAGGACATCGCCCGCGCCATGGGCTTCGAGGCGATGGGCGAGGATGACGCGGTGCGCCACGCCAAGACCCTGTGGCACCACAAGATCGGGGGGCGTGGCGCGGAATATGTCTTCCAGACCCGCGCCCGGCCCGACAGCCTCAACCGCTGCCTGCAGGCGCTACGCCCGCAGGGGACGGTGATCGACCTTGCCTTCTATCAGGGCGGGATGGACAGCCTGCGGCTGGGCGAGGAGTTCCACCACAACGGCCTGTCGATCCGCTGCGCCCAGATCAACCGGATGCCGCGCCCGGTAGCGCAGGCTTGGGACCAGCGGCGGCTTGCGGCGGAAACCATCCGCCTGCTGCAGCGCGAGGGCGAGGCGATCCGGCGCCACATGATCACCCATGTCGTCCCCTATGACGACGCGCCGAACTTCCTGCGCCATCTGGTCAGTGACCGGCCCGAGTTCCTGCAAATCGTATTCGACGCGACATGAGGGACGATCTTTCGCCAGCGGGCTTCGACGCGCCGGAGTTCGATCAGGCCTGGGGCGAGATCCCGCCCGACCACTTCCCGCATCCCCACCCGGATGCGGGCAAGATCCGCATCCTGTTCGTCTTCGCCTGGCTGGTCGTCGGCGGCGAGGAAACCGAGGTCCGGCTGCTGGCCCGCCACCTGCCCCGCGACCGCTACCGCATTGACGTGATCCCCTGCTTCCGCAAGCCGGGGATGCCGGATCACAGCCACGACCAGTTGCGGGCCCTGGGCATCCACGTCGACACCGCCGCCTATGACATGGGCTTCGAGGAAACGGTCGACTACCTGCGGCGCAGGCTTTACGATTTCGACGTGGTGGTGTCCTGCCAGGACGTGGCCGACATCTACCCCGCGCTGGAACGGCTGAAGCTGCGCCCGCCGCTGATCGAACACGGCGGGCTGGTGCGCGAGGCCCTGTCCGGCCCCAAGCACTTCACCGCCCGTTATGTGGGCGTCTGCGGTTCCATCCGCGAGGCGGCAGCCTCGAAGATGCCCGACCGCCCGCATCATGCGGTCGAGATCCCCTCGATGGTGGACTTGTCCGAGTTCCGCCCCGAGGCGCGGGAACCCGTCCGCGCCGCCCTTGGCGTGGCACCCGACGAACTTCTGGTCGGCTGGGTCGGCCGGCTCGACCGCAAGAAGCGGGTCGAGGACTTCATCGAGGCCGCTGCCATCGTCGCCCGCGGCGAACCGCGGACCCGCTTCGTGGTCGTCGGCGGGCCGGACGCCTTCATGCCGGAATATGCCGACGAACTGAGGCACCGGGCATGGGAACGGGGTCTGGAACACCGGCTGATCTTCACCGGCGACCGGGGCGACGTGCCGGACCTGCTGGTGGCGATGGATGTCTTCTGCTGGCTGTCGCGCGGCGAGGGGATGCCCCATATCATCGCCGAGGCCGGGGCCGCGCGTTTGCCCGTCATCGCCACGCCCGACAATGGCGCATTGCAGCAGATCACCGACGGCGTCTCGGGCCTGTTCGTCCCGCATGAGGACTCCTGCGCCGTCGCGGATGCGATCCTGCGGCTGGCGCATGACCCCGGCCTTCGCGCCCGGCTGGGCCAGGGTCTGCGCGCCCATGTCGAGGCGAGTTATGCTGTCGAGGCGGTGGTGCCCCGCTGGCAGGCGCTGATCGACGAGGTGCTGGCCGAACGGCGGCCGCCACCCTCGCCCTCGCTGTTCAACAGCTTCGTGCTGGGGGGCTGGGAAAGCTCGACCCACCGTCATGGCTGGGGGCCGCACCGCGACCTGCTGGCGCAGGTCGGCCACGACACCAATGCGGCGCAGGATTACCTGCAGCTTGCGGCGCTGGGCATCCGCACCTGCCGCGACGGCGCCCGCTGGCACCTGATCGACCGCGGCGGGGATTACGACTTCTCCAGCTTCACGCCCATGGTCGAGGCGGCGCGGGACAGCGGCACCCAGGTCATCTGGGACCTGCTGCACTACGGCTGGCCCGAGGACATCGACATCTGGCGGCCCGAGTTCGTGCACCGCTTTGCCCGATACGCCCGCGCCGTGGCCGAACACGTCCGCGACCTGACCGACGACGTGCCCTTCTGGTGCCCGGTGAACGAGATCAGCTTTCATGCTTGGGCCGGGGGCGATGCGCGCTACCTCAACCCCTATGCCGCAGGCCGGGGGTGGGAGCTGAAATGCCAGCTCGCCCGCGCCTCGATCGCCGCGATGGTCGAGCTGCGCGCCGTGGACCCGCGCGCCCGCTTCGTCCATGCCGAGCCGATGATCGCCATCCACCATGCCGACTGGAGCGGACGGCCACGCTGGGAATCGCAGGGCTACCACGACGCCCAGTTTCAGGCCTTCGAGCTGATCGGCGGCTGGATGTGGCCGCAGATCGGGGGCGATCCCTCGTTTCTCGATATCGTCGGGGTCAACTACTACTGGAACAACCAGTGGATTCACGGCGGCAAGACCGTGGACGTGGATGACGTGATCTACCGCCCCCTGTCGGACCTGCTGTTCGAGGTTTCCGCCCGCTACGACCGCCCCATGCTGATCGCGGAAACGGGGACCGAGGGCGACCGGCGCGGGCCGTGGTTCGACTATGTCGCGGCGGAAACCCTGCGGGCGCGGGCGCGGGGCGTGCCCGTGGAAGGCATCTGCCTTTACCCGGTCGCCAACCATTTCGGCTGGGACGACGACCGGCTCTGCCCGAACGGGCTGCTGGGCCACGATCCGGCGGGCGGGCGGCGCAGCGTCGATCCGGGGCTTGCGGCGGCGCTGTTCCGTTCGGGCTTCGCCGGGCGCTGAGACGATGCCGCGCCGGGTGGCGCGGCCCTGTTCACTGCAGCCTGGTCCAAGTCTGCGACCTGCAGATCAGCCCGCCCGCAACGCAGCCCGACAGCTTCATCGAGCCGCCGCTGACCTGCGCCTTGCCGTTGTAGACCTTGTTGTCGGCGGGCCGCAGCACCTTGCCCGCATAGGCACCCCCGCCGGAAGGCGCCATGCCGATCACGATCTGCTTGCCGATGTTGGGCGAGCGGTATTCCTGCTGCCCCTTGAAGGTCCTGACGATGGTCCCGCAGTAAGCCCCACCGCAGGGCACGATCTGGACCAGCGCAACCGACCCCTCGTCGGCCTGCGTCTGCCAGATACCCTCGATCGGATCGGCGGCCAGCGCGGTTGTGGCCGCCAGCGCCAAGGCGGCAGCAAGCGTCATGGTTTTCATGGGTTCCTCCCTTGTCTTTCTGCCCGTGATTGGCGCCGACCGCATCCGTTCCGGCAAGCGTGACGTGAAGTCAGGGCGCACTTTCACGTTTGCCATGCCTGTGGCATGGGGGGCCGGTTGCCAGACGGAGCGCGAGCCATGATCCTTTACCCTGCCATCGACCTGAAGGACGGCGCCTGCGTGCGGCTTCTGCGCGGCGACATGGAGGCCGCCACCGTCTTCGGCACCGACCCTGCGGCGCAGGCCCGCGCCTTCCAGGACGCAGGCGCTGAATGGCTGCATCTGGTGGACCTGAACGGCGCATTCGCGGGCCAGCCGGTGAATGGCGCGGCGGTTGGGGCGATTCTCGCGGCCGTGACTGTCCCTGTCCAGCTTGGCGGCGGCATCCGCGACATGGCCACCATCGAGGGCTGGCTGGACCGCGGCGTGCGCCGGGTGATCCTGGGGACAGTGGCCGTCGAGAACCCCGGGCTTGTGACCGAGGCCGCGCGGCGTTTCCCCCGGCGCGTGGCCGTGGGCATCGACGCCCGCAAGGGCCGGGTTGCGACGCGCGGCTGGGCCGAGGAGACCGAGGTCATGGCGACCGATCTCGCCCGCCGCTTCGAGGACGCGGGCGTGGCCGCGATCATCTATACCGACATCGACCGCGACGGCGCGATGGAGGGGCCGAATGTCGCGGCAACGGCCGATCTGGCGCGGGCGGTGTCGATCCCGGTGATCGCCTCGGGCGGCGTTTCGCGGCTGTCGGACCTGATCGAGCTGCGCGATACCGGCGTGATCGCCGGGGCGATCTCAGGGCGCGCGCTTTACGACGGGGCGCTGGATCTGGGCAAAGCCTTGGCGGCGCTGCGTTGATTTGGCGGCGGCAGCACAAAGACGAGGGGCCGCATGGGTATTTGGGCCGGAAAGAACCCCCTCGCGTTCCGTGACGTGAAGGGTCGGCTGGAATGCACCCGCAGGCAGAGGGGCCGCTTGCCTTCCCGCGACCCCGTGCCTAGATAGGCGCGTTCCGAAACATAAGGCTGCCGCCCCGTGGAAAACGTCGTCCTGACCGTGCATCTCGTCCTCGCCCTGCTGCTGATCGGCGTGGTACTGCTGCAGCGGTCCGAAGGCGGCGGGCTTGGCATGGGCGGCGGCGGGGGCGGCGTCATGACAGGCCGGCAGGCGGCGAATGCGCTGACCAAGGCGACCTGGATCATCGCGGCGGCCTTTCTTGTCACCTCGATCGCGCTGACGGTGATCGCCGCGCGGAACTCGGTCGGCGCCTCGGTGGTGGACCGGATCGCGCCGATGGGCACGCCTGCGCCCGCGACCGGGCTGCCGAGCCTTCCGGCTTATACCCCGCCCCCGGCAGCGGGGCAGCCGGTGCTGCCGCCGGGTGCCGCGCCCGCGCCCGTGACGGCACCAGTGACCGCGCCCGCCGATGGTCCGGTGACGCCTCCAGCCGCCGCGACCGCCCCGGCAGAGGCGCCTGCCGCAGCAGAAACCGCTGCTCCGTCCGGGTCCGCGGACAACGTCACCACGCAGACTGTGCCGATCACTCCTGCGCCTGCCAACTGATCAACCGGAATCCGGGGCGCGCGCCTGACTTGCGCCCCTTTGAGACATCGCGGTCCGTTGCGGCATCGCAGGGAATCGGTTATAGCCCGGCTCCCGTGATGGCGGTGGCGGATCGTTGCCGCATTGCCGAACTCACGGGGGCTTTTTCATGGCGCGTTACATCTTCATCACCGGCGGCGTCGTGTCCTCGCTGGGCAAGGGGCTGGCGTCGGCGGCGCTTGGCGCATTGCTGCAGGCGCGGGGCTACACGGTGCGGCTGCGCAAGCTCGACCCCTACCTGAACGTCGATCCGGGGACGATGTCGCCCTTTGAACATGGCGAGGTCTTCGTGACCGACGATGGCGCCGAGACCGACCTTGACCTCGGGCATTACGAGCGCTTCACCGGCGTTTCCGCCCGCCGCACCGATACCGTCAGCGCGGGCCGCATCTATTCCAACGTGCTGGAAAAGGAACGCCGGGGCGAATACCTGGGCAAGACCATCCAGGTAATCCCCCACGTCACCAACGAGATCAAGGACTTCCTGGCCATCGGCGAAACCGAGGTCGATTTCATGCTGTGCGAGATCGGCGGCACCGTCGGCGACATCGAGGGCCTGCCCTTCTTCGAGGCGATCCGCCAGTTCTCGCAGGACCGTCCCCGCGGGCAATGCATCCTGATGCACCTGACGCTGCTGCCCTGGCTCGCGGCGTCGGGCGAGCTGAAGACCAAGCCCACCCAGCACAGCGTCCGCGAGTTGCGCGCGATCGGCCTGGCCCCCGACGTGCTGGTCTGCCGGTCCGAGCAGCTGATCCCCGACCGTGAGCGCGCCAAGATCGCCCTGTTCTGCAACGTCCGCCCCGACGCGGTGATCCCGGCCTATGACCTCAAGTCCATCTACGAGGCGCCGATGGCCTATCACCGCGCAGGGCTGGACCGCGCCGTGCTGGACGCCTTCCAGATCAGCCCCGCCCCCAAGCCCGACCTGCGCAAGTGGGAGGACGTGATGGACCGACTGACCAATGCCGAAGGTGAGGTCCGCATCGCCATCGTCGGGAAATACACGCAGCTTGAGGATGCATACAAATCCATCTCCGAGGCGCTGACCCATGGCGGCATGGCGAACCGCGTCCGCGTCCGTCCCGAATGGATCGCGGCCGAGGATCTGGAGGCCGAGGACGGCATCCACCTGCTTGACGGCTTTCACGGCATCATCGTCCCCGGCGGCTTCGGCGAGCGGGGCACCGAGGGCATGATCGCCGCCGCGAAATACGCGCGGGAAAAGCACGTCCCCTATCTCGGCATCTGCCTGGGGATGCAGATGGCGGTGGTCGAGGCCGCGCGGAACCTTGCCGGCATCGAGGACGCCGGGTCCGAGGAGTTCGACCACGAGGCGGGCGCGGAACGCTTCACCCCGGTCGTTTATCACCTCAAGGAATGGGTGCAGGGCAATTACAAGGTCCAGCGCAAGCCCGGCGACGACAAGGGCGGCACTATGCGGCTGGGCGCCTATACGGCGGTGCTGAAGCCCGGCAGCCGCGTCTCCGAGGTGTATGACGGCGCCACCGAGATCGAGGACCGCCACCGCCACCGCTACGAGGTGGACGCGGCCTACCGCGACCAGCTTGAAAGCTGCGGGCTGATCTTCTCGGGGATGTCGCCGGATGGCCGCCTGCCCGAGGTGGTCGAGATCGAGGATCACCCTTGGTTCATCGGCGTCCAGGCGCATCCCGAGCTGAAGTCCAAGCCCTTTGCCCCGGCGCCCCTGTTTGCGGACTTCGTGCGCGCCGCGAAGAAGCAGGAGCGGATGGTGTGAGCCATCCGTCCCGGATATCGCTGCCATCTGCCTGATCCGCCCGAGGAGAGGAGAGCAGGGCCGACATCCAAGGGATCCCACCTTCCTGGCAGAGCGAGGCGCTTGCAGAAGACGCCTCGGATCCCGGCCCGCGGGCGGCCTGCGTCTGAAATCATGTCATCAAGATCATTGCCCTATCCGGGCTTGAGCGGCACGGAACCCGCTTTAGACTGGTCCCATGAATAATCCGTCAAGATCGGGCCTCATTGCTGCCCTGCTGCTCGGGGCGTCTTCCGCGCTTGCAGATGCGCCGCTGTTCATCGTGCAGCCCGCGCAGATGCCCTTCGATCTCGGGCCGGGGGCGCCCGCCAACCAGTCCTCGCGCAGGCAGAACTTGCCGACTGCGCCTGGCAACAGCGGCGGTGCGCCGGGGAACGGGTCGGGCATCCGGGCAAATGCGCCGGACAACCCCGCGAACGGCCCGGAGGGCGGGCGGGCGATCTGGGCGGGGGATGAGCCGGTGGGCTATTACACCACCAACGGCGGGACGCTGAACCTGTTCGATTCCCGCGGGCGGCGGGTGGCCTATCGGCCGGGCGGAGGACATACGCGCTCGCTGTTCTCGCCCGAGGGGCAGTGGTGCGGAACGGTGGCGGATACCGGCGGCGGGATGGCCTTCGGCATGACCGAGGCCTGCGCCGGGCGCTTTTTCCGCTGACAGGCGTTCGGGGGCATGGCGTCAGGTCTCAGGTCCCCTTGTCGGCCTGGACATCCGCCTTGCTCGCCCTGTGAGAGAAGCAGCGAGGATCGGATTTACTGCGGCTTCCCACGTTTCTACGGGACGTCGCGCCTGCCCTTCGCAACCGGGTGATCGCCCGCCCCGTGCCGTTCCCCTGCGTCAAGCCGGTGTCGGGCCATCCGGCGCGGGATACAGGGCCTTGTCCCGGCCTAGCTCCAGCGTCCCTCCGGCTTCTTCGGCTTCACGGAACGCGAGACCTGCGACCAGCGGGTGCGGCCCGCCTCGCCCGGCCTCGATCCTGGCTTGTCCGATGTGGCGCTGCGGCCCTGCTTGGAGGCCGTGGGCGCTGGACGAGTTTCGGTCTTCGCCCCGGGCAGAGAAGCCGCGGCCTTTGCCGTCGGTTTTTCGGCCGGACGTGCCACCGTCGCATCTGCCTTTCCCCCCGCCTTGATCTTGGCCGCCAGATCCTTCGCCACGGCGAAGGCGCCCTTGATGCGGTCGGCCTCGGTCGGCCAGGGGCGGCTGACGACCAGCTTGTTGTCGCTGATCCGCGCGGCGCCCTTCTGTTCGTTCAGGAACTCGACCAGCCCGGCCGGGTTCGGGAACTTGTCCTGATGGAACTGGATCGTCGCGCCCTTCGGTCCCGCCACCAGCGAGGCGATGTTGGCGCGCTTCGCCATCGCCTTGATGCGGATGACCAGAAGCAGCGTGTTCACCTCGCGCGGCAGCGGGCCGAAGCGGTCGATCAGCTCGGCGGCAAAGCCCTCAAGTTCGACCTTGGTGGTCAGTTGGGCGAGGCGGCGATAAAGGTCCAAGCGCACGTCCAGGTCAGGGATGAAGCTTTCCGGGATCGTCACCGGCACGCCCAGGTTCAGTTGCGGCGCCCATTCGTCGTCGGGGGTGCCCTCAAGCTCACCGGATTTCAGCTTGG
>NZ_JAUNPC010000082.1 GCF_030536915.1 Paracoccus sp. (in: a-proteobacteria) | reverse complement strand
TCATGCCGCGGCTGATGAAGGGCTATGACGAGGCGCAGATCCGCGCCCTTGCCGAGTGGTTCGAAAGGGTGGACCCATGATCGCGCGCCGCAGCATCCTTGGGGGCATCGGCGCGGGGATCGGCGCGCTTGCCCTGCCCGCGCTGGTCCGGGCCCAAGGCGCGGCCCATGTGGTCGTGGTCGGCGGCGGCTTCGGCGGCGCCACCGCCGCCCGCTATCTGCGCCGGCTGGACCCCGCGCTGCGGATCACGCTGGTCGAGCCGAATGAACGCTTCGTCACCTGCCCCTTCTCGAACCTTTATCTCGCCGGCCTGCGCGACTGGGACAGCCTCGGCCACGGCTTCGGCGACCTGCGCGCCCAGGGGATCGAGGTGATCCACGCCCGCGCCGAGGATGTGGACGCCACTGCCCGCACCGTCACCCTGTCGGATGGCGCGCGGCTGGACTGGGACCGGCTGGTGCTGTCCCCCGGCATCGACTTCCGCTGGAACGGGATCGAGGGCTATGACGAAGCCGCCGCCGAGCTTGCCCCCCACGCCTGGAAGGCCGGGCCGCAGACCCGGCTTCTGCGCGCCCAACTGGAAGCCATGGAGGATGGCGGGCTGTTCGCGATGGTCGTCCCGCAGGGCGCCTTCCGCTGCCCGCCGGGACCTTACGAACGGGCCAGCATGGTCGCGCATTATCTCAAGGCCAACAAGCCGCGGTCGAAGATCCTGATCCTCGATTCGCAGGACAAGTTTTCCAAGCAGGCGCTGTTCCAGCAGGGGTGGGAGGCGCTTTATCCCGGCATGATCGAATGGGTCAGCCTGTCCGACGACGGGCTGGTGGAACAGGTGGACGCGCCCGCCCGCGAGGCCGTGACCGGCTTCGGCACCGTCCACAAGGCCGACGTGCTGAACGTGATCCCGCCGCAGAAGGCCGGGCTGATCGCCGAACGTGCGGGCGTCACGGACGACACCGGCTGGGTGCCGGTCGATGGCGAGCGCTTCGAATCCGCGCGAGTGCCCGGCATCTTCGTCCTCGGAGACGCCACCATCGCCGCGCCCATGCCCAAGTCGGGCTTTGCCGCCAACACGCAAGGCAAGGTCGCCGCCGCCGTGATCGCCGCGGAACTCACCGGGCGCGAGGCCCCGCCGGCGAGCTACGCCAACACCTGCTACAGCCTGATCGGCCCCGGCTACGGCATCTCGGTCGCGGGCGTCTATCGCGGCGAAAACGGGAAGGTCGTCGAGATCGAAGGCTCGGGCGGCGTCAGCCCGCTGGACGCAGGCGCGGATTTCCGCAAGGCCGAGGCCGATTACGGCGCCGGCTGGTATGCCGCGATCTGCGCCGACATCTGGGGCACGCGGGCGTGAGCGTGGTCGTCCTCGGCCTGACCCTCGGCGCGATCTTTGGCGCCGCCGCCCGCGCAGGCCGCTTCTGCCTGCTGCGCGGGATGAAGGGGCTGGTGCCGGGGAAGGCTGCGCGCGATCTCTCCGCCCTTCAAGCCTTTGCGCTGGCGCTCGCCGTGGCGCTGGCCGGGACGCAGGCGCTGAACCTTATCGGCGGCACCGACCTGCAAGCCGCCCTGCCGCTGCGGGCGGGCAGCCCTTGGCTGGCCATGCTGATCGGCGGGGCGATCTTCGGCCTCGGCATGGCGCTGGCCAATTCCTGCGGGGCGCGGGCGCTGGTGCTGCTGGCGGGGGGCAACCTGCGGTCGCTGGTGGTGCTGCTCTGCCTCGGGCTGGCGGCGCAGGCCACGCTGACCGGGGTGCTGGCCCCGGCCCGCGCAGCGGTCCAGCAACTCGGGCAGGCAAACCTTGCCGGGCTGTCGCTGCCGCAACTCATCGCAGGCGCGGGCATCCCGGCGCAGGTCGCGCTGGCAATTGCCACGATCCTGCCCGCCTTGGCGCTGGCGGCCTTCGCCTGGCCGCTGATCCGCCGCCGCCCGCTTGAGGCCGCGATGGCCGCCATCATCGGCGCGACAGTGGTCGGCGGCTGGTGGATCACCTTCGCCACCGACGACCCCTTCGACCCCAAGCCGCTGACCTCGCTGAGCTACATCGGCCCGATGGGGGAAAGCGTGTTGTGGCTCATGCTGTCCACCGGGCGGCAGGCGGCTTTCGGGGTCGCCATCATCGGCGGCACCCTGCTGGGCGCCTTCGCGACCGCGCTTCTGACCCGCAGCCTGCGGGCCGAAAGCTTCGGCTCGCCCCGGCAGACCGTCGCCTCTGCTTTAGGCGGGGCGCTGATGGGCTTCGGCGGCGTGCTCGCGCTCGGCTGCTCCATCGGACAGGGGCTGTCGGGCCTTTCCACCCTATCGATCGCAAGCCTCGTGGCCTTTGCCGGCATCCTCGCCGGGACGGCGCTGGGCCTGCTGATCCTTCCGCAAACCGCCTTCATCGAAAGGACCTGAACCATGATCCGCCGCCGCACGCTTCTGACTGCCGCGCCGGCCCTCGCGCTGGGCGCAGGGCTGATGAACCTGACCCCCGCGCTGGCCGCCCCCGCCGCCCTGACAGGGGAAACCACCCTCAAGCCGCGCTCGGGCAGCGCGCCCCGCATCGTCATCGCGGGCGGCGGCTGGGGCGGGCTGACCGCCGCCCGCTACGTCAAGCAGGAACTGCCCGACGCCGAGGTGATCCTGCTGGAACGCAACCCCTTCTTCTGGTCCGCCCCCTTCTCGAACAAGTGGCTGATCGACGTGGTGGACACGGGCTTCCTCGTCCACGACATGCAGCGGCCCGCGAACAGATACGGCTATACCCTGATCCAGTGCGACGTCACGGGGATCGAGCGTGACAAGAAGATCGTCCGCACCTCCAAGGGCAACGTGGATTACGATTTCCTGATCCTCTCGGGCGGCATCCGCGACGCCTGGGACGTCTGGTTCGGCGACGATCAGGCGGCGATCGACCATACCCGCGCGCATTACGCATCCGCCTATATCCCGCAGGGGCAGATGCTGGGGCTGAAGGACAAGGTCCGCAACTTCCAGGGCGGCACCATCGTGATGACCCTGCCGCCGCCGCCCCACCGCTGTCCGCCTTCGCCCTATGAGCGCGCCTGCCTGATGGCCTGGCATTTCAAGACCAACAACATCCCGGCCAAGATCGTGATCCTCGATCCCAAGCCGCAGGTCGCTCCCATCGGCCAAGGCTACCGCGCGGCCTTTGCCGAGCTTTATCCCGACATCATCACCCATGTTCCCAATGCGCGGGTGAAAGAGGTCGATCCGTGGGGCAAGCGGATCATGACCGAGGCAGGCGATTTCGACTTTGACGACGCCATCTTCATGCCGCCGCATCAGGCGGCCGAGATGGTGTTCCACGCCGACCTGATCGGCAAGGATGCCGAGGGCAAATCCACCGGCTGGGCCGACATGCACCCCCGCCTTTACCACGCCAACGCCGACGAGGACGTCTATATCGTCGGCGACAGCATGGGGCCGATCTCGCCCCAGTTCGGGCATTACCCGAAAAGCGCCCATGTCGCGAACTACATCGGCAAGCTGGTCGCGAAGAACATCGGCGAACGCGTGCGCGGCGAGGAAGTCATTGCGCGGCTGCCCGACAACCTCTGCTACATGCTGGTCAACGGCGACCCGCGCGAGGCGATCTCGGTCGAGTTCCTGTATGAGGTCGCCGCTGACGGCCTCGTGCATCAGACGCAGATTGATATCGACGTCCGCACGCCCGACCTGATGGAGGAAGACTATGTCTGGATCAACGGGATGTTCGATGACTTCGTTCGTGTCTGACCTTGACCGGCGCGGGTTGCTGATGGGCACCGCCGCGCTGGCCGGCATGGCGGCGCTGGGCCTGCGCCCGGCGCTGGCGCAAAGCTCGCTGGCGATGCCGCAGCTCGACTCGGCGCTGGCCGAGGATCTCGCGGCCGAATTCGCGGGCGGCGCCACGCCCCTGGCCGAGGGGCTTGCGCTGGACCTGCCCGCGCTGGGCGACAACCCCGCCGCGGTGCCGGTCCGTGTCCATGTGACGGAACCGATCACTGAGGACTCGTGGTGCGAAGAGATCATCGTCATCGCCGAGTTGAACCCCCTGCCCCTTGCCTGCCGCTTCAAGTTCACCCCGGCCATGGGATCGGCGGACGTGGCGGTGCGGCTGCGGCTGATCGGGACCATGCCGGTGCGGGCCTTGGCGCGGATGAACGACGGCCGGGTGCTGGTCGCGCGGCAGGAAATCACCGTCGCCGCCGGCGGCTGCGGATTGTAAGGAGCCTGCCATGTCCCGTCCCCCCCGCATCTGGATCAGCAACGAAACCCCCGCGAGGGACGAGATCGTCCGCGTCCGCGCCCAGATCGTCCATGTCATGGAAAGCGGTTTCCGGCTGGACGCCAATGGCGATCCGATCCCGGCCGATATCCTGACCGGCTTCACCGCGACGCTGGGCGATACGCTGCTGATGGAATGGCTGCCGGAAACGGCGATCTCGCAGAACCCCTATCTCGAGTTCACCTTCGCCGCCCGCCAGTCCGGCACCCTGCGGATGGCGTGGTTCGACGAGTCCGGCACGGTAGCGGAAGCCGAGCGCGAGATCACGCTGGGCTGAAACCGGCGGGCGGCATCGCCGCCCGTCCCTTCACGCGCCGATGAAGTCCCGCACGAAGGCGGTGGCGGGACGGGCGCGGATATCGGCAGGCTTGCCGATCTGCTCGATCCGGCCCATCGACATCACCACCACCAGGTCGGCCAGTTCCATCGCCTCGTCCTGATCGTGGGTGACGAAGATCGTGGTCAGCCCCGTCTCGTCGTGGATCTCGCGCAGCCCCTGCCGCAGTTCCTTGCGCACCTTGGCGTCCAATGCCCCAAAAGGCTCGTCCAGCAGCAGCATCCGCGGCTCGATGGCAAGCGCCCGCGCCAAGGCCACCCGCTGGCGCTGGCCGCCCGAAAGCTGGCTCGGGTAGCGGTCGGCGATGTGCGGCAACTGGATCAGGTCCAGCAGCTTCGTCACCCGGCGGACGATCTCGGCCTTTGGCGGGCGGGTGGCGCGGGGCCGGGCGTTCAGGCCATAGGCGATGTTGTCGAAGACCGTCATGTGCCGGAACAGCGCATAGGACTGGAAGACAAAGCCCGCGCGGCGTTCCTGCACGGTCATGCCGGTCGCGTCATGGCCGTCGAACAGCACCCGCCCCGAAGTCGGGTATTCCAACCCCCCGAGGATACGCAAGAGCGTCGTCTTGCCCGACCCCGACGGTCCCAGCAGGGCCACTAGGGCGCCCCCGGGGATCGACAGCGACACTGGATGCAGCGCCGCCGTCGCGCCGAACAGCTTCGAGATTTCGTCGATCTGGATCACCATGACCCGTTTCCTTTCAATGTCGCCGCTGGGCCGCCAGCGCGTCGGCATGGCGGATTTCCAGCGCGGTCTTGATGAGCAGCGTGACCAGTCCCAGCAGGGCCAGCAGCGCGGCCATCGAAAAGGCCGCGACGGACATGTATTCGTTGTAAAGCATCTCGATGCTGATCGGCATGGTGGCAGTCTGGCCGCGGATCTTGCCCGACACCACGGCGACCGCCCCGAACTCTCCCATCGCGCGGGCATTGCACAGCAGCACGCCATACAGCAGCGCCCAGCGGATGTTGGGCAGCGTCACGGTCCGGAAGACCCGCCAGCCGGATGCGCCCAGCGTCAGGGCGGCTTCCTCCTCGGCGCGGCCCTGCTCGATCATCACCGGGATCAGCTCGCGGGCGACGAAGGGGAAGGTCACGAACATCGTGGCGATGACGATGCCCGGCAGGGCGAAGACAATAGGGAAGCCATGCGCCACCAGCCATCCCCCGATCATCGAGTTCGCCCCGAAGGTCAGCACGATGCAAAGCCCCGCGACCACCGGGCTGACCGAGAACGGCAGGTCGATCAGCGTGATGAGGAAGGCCTTGCCGCGGAAGTCGAACTTGGTGATCGCCCAGGCGGCGGCGATCCCGAAGACCGCGTTCAGGGGCACGGCGATGGCCGCGACCAGCAGGGTCAGCCGGATGGCCGACCAGGCCTGCGGGTCCGACAGGCTGGCCACCGCCGCGCCGAAGCCCCTGGACAGCGCCTCGGCAAAGACGGTGACAAGGGGCGCCAGCACCATGACGCCCAAGCCCAGGCACGCCAGCAGGATCAGGGCGATCCGCAGGGCGGGCGCTTCCTCGGTCGCGGCGCGGAAGCGGCGGCGGGGGGCGGCGGGGCGAAGGCTGGCGGGCGGCAAGGGGATGTCAGACATATCCGACCCTCCGGCGGCTCCAGATCTGGATGAGGTTGATCGCCAGCAGCAGCGTGAAGGAGATCAGCAGCATGGCGATGCCGATGGCGGCGGCGGCGTCGTAGTTGAATTCCTCAAGCTGGATCACGATCAGCAGGGGGGCGATTTCCGTCACCAGCGGGATGTTCCCGGCGATGAAGATGACCGAGCCGTATTCGCCCACCGCCCGCGCCAGGGCCAGTGCAAAGCCCGTCAGCGCGGCGGGCGCCAGCATCGGCAGGATCACGTGGCGCAGCGTGTGAAGCCGGGATGCCCCCAGCGTGGCGGATGCTTCCTCGACCTCGCGGTCGATCTCCTCAATGACCGGCTGGACCGTGCGGGTGACGAAGGGCAGGCCCACGAAGACCAGCGCGATCAGGATGCCCCATTGCGTGTAGGCCACCTTGATCCCCCAGTCCGACAGCACCGCGCCGAAGGCCCCGTTCGGCGCGTAAAGCGCGGTCAGCGCGATCCCCGCCACGGCGGTGGGCAGCGCGAAGGGCAGGTCCACGGCCGCGTCCAGCAGCCGGCGGCCCGGAAAGCGATAGCGCACCAGCACCCATGCCAGCAGCACGCCGAAGACAAGGTTGAACAGCGCCGCCAGCGCCGACAGCCGGAAGGACAGCCACAAGGCCGCCCAGACCCGGTCCCGGTTCACCGTCGCCCAGATGTTGGCCAGGCCGAAGTCGGCGCCTTTCAGCAGCAGGGCGCCGATCGGCAGCAGCACGATCACCGACAGCATCGCCATCGTGATCCCCATCGCCAGCTTGAGGCCCGGCATGGGCGATGGCTGCACCAAGGGCCTGCTCATTTCGGCACATAGATCTGGTCGAAGATGCCGCCGTCACCGAAATGCTCGGGCTGCACCTTGGCCCAGCCGCCGAAATGGGCGATGTCCACCAGCTCGACCTGCGGAAAGCGGGCCACGTCCTCGGGCGCGGCGGCGGATGCGTCCCAGGCGCGGTAGTAATGCTTGAAGGCCAGCGCCTGCCCCTGCGGCGAATACAGGAAGTCCAGGTAGCCCTCGGCCAGCGCCCGCTGCTCGTCATTGGCGATGTTGGCCTCGACGATGGCGACCGGCGGCTCGGCCAGAACCGAAACCGAGGGCACCACGATGTCGAACTGATCCTCGCCCAGTTCCTCCAGCGCAAGGTAGGCCTCGTTCTCCCATGCCAGCAGCACGTCGCCGATGCCGCGCTGGGCGAATGTCGTGGTCGCCCCGCGGGCGCCCGAGTCCAGCACCGGCACGTTGCGGAACAGCGCCCCCACGAAGTCCTGCGGCTCCTGCCCGTTCCGCTCGGCCCAGGCCCAGGCGGCAAGATAGTTCCAGCGCGCCCCGCCCGAGGTCTTGGGGTTCGGGGTGATGACCTGCACGCCCTCGGCCACCAGATCACCCCAGTCCCGGATGCCCTTGGGGTTCCCCTCGCGCACCAGGAACACGATGGTCGAGGTATAGGGTGAGGAATTATGCGGCAGCTTCGACTGCCAGTCGGCGGGCAGCTTGCCGGCCTGGGCGATGCGGTCGATGTCCGAGGCCAGCGCCAGCGTCACCACCTGCGCGTTCAGACCCTCGACGACGGACCGCGCCTGCGCGCCCGAGCCGCCGTGGCTGGTTTCGATCTGCGGCGCGGGATGGCCCTGCGCGGTCCAGTATTCGGCGAAGGCCGCGTTCACGTCGCGGTAAAGTTCCCGCGTCGGGTCGTAGCTGATGTTCAGCAGCGATTCGGCGCGGGCGCCGCCGATGCCCAGCGCCAGCGCGGCAAGGATCAGGCCCCCCGTCAGCAGCGGGCGCGCCCGCCGCAGGGGGGCCATGACCTCGGCAAGCGTCAGGGGCCGGGGACGAGGGGCAATGGAACCAAGGGTCTGCCGGGTCATCTGGTTGTTCCTCATGATCGCGCGCCGGCCATGGACCGCCGCCATGGGGTAAATATCGATCCATGAAGTCGTGTATGGCAAGAAAAAAATCACGGGAGATTTGATCGTGATTATAAAAGTTCATTCTTCGGCCCCGCCGCGCATAAAAATGCAGGCGAAAACGCTCTTTTTGAGAGCGGAAAGGATCGGGAGAGGTCCGCGCAGGGCGGTGTCAGGGTTCGGCGATGACCCGGCTGGCCATGTCGCCCGAGCGCATCAGGTCGGCCAGCGTCAGCGAATCGATGATCAGCAGATAGGTCCAGAACACATCGGCAAAGGTCTTGCGGATGCGGCAGGTTTCCTCGTCTAAACAATCGGCGCAGCGCTGATAGGCGGTGCGCGACAGGCAGGGCAGCGGCGCCAGCGGCCCGTCGATCAGCCGCAGCAGCTCGGACAGCTTGACCTCGGCCGGGCGCTTGACCAGCACATATCCTCCCGTCCGTCCGCGCCGCGAGGCGATCACCCCGCTGTCCCGGATCTCCAGCAGGATATGTTCCAGGAACCGCTTGGGCGTGCCGGATCGCCGGGCGACCTGCTCGATCGGCAAGGGCTGCGGCGTATCCGAAGCCGCCTCGTCCGCCAGAACCAGCAGCGCCTTGAGCGCGTATTTCATCTTCTGCGTGATCATCAGCAAGCCGTAGGCAGGCTCCGCCCTGGCCGCAAGCACCGCGAGGAGGAGAAATAAAAGACGACCCGGAGCATGGATGTTCCTGCGCCCGAATGCCAGCCCAGCGGGACGCGACCAAAGGGCGCCATGATCACGGCTGATCTCATCCACTACAGAATCGCCGCAGCCCTGATGCGCGGCGCGGCGCAGCCCATCGGCCGGATCGCCCAGCATGTGGGCCTGTCCCGGACAGCCTGCTGGAAAGGCATCCATAAGCTGGAAGCCACGGGCGTGCTGCCCGGCCGCGTGGCGCTGGCGGTCAGCAGGCTGGGCGTGGCCTTGGCCTGTCCGTCTTCGCAGGCATCGAGCCGCCCGACCATTCGCGCGGATGGCGCGCGGGCTTCGAAGCGGCGCTGGCCGCCATGGTGACGGTCAGGTCTCGCCTGTCCCTGTTCGTGCTGGAACGGCTGAAGGCGACGCCGGCCTGTCCGGCGGACAGGATGACGCGCTGACGCCTCAATCCACCCGCGGTTGCAGCGGCTGGCGGGTGCGGCGGCGGCGGATGCTGGCGCGGTATTCGGCGTCGAAATAGCGCACGATCACCCCCAGCCCCGCCGCCAGCGGCACCGCCAGCAGCAGCCCCGAAAAGCCGAAGAGCGTCCCGCCGACCGCCAGCGACAGCAGCAGGAAGACCGGGTGCAGCTTGACCGAATCGCCCACGATCCGGGGGGTGACGAAGTTGCCCTCGACCACCTGCCCGAGGACGAAGATGAAGGCCACCGCCGCCACCCGCCACCAGTCGCCCCAGAACTGCACCAGCGCCACCCCCGTCGCCAGGATGAAGCCCGAGAAGGACCCGAGATAGGGGATGAAGTTCAAAAGCCCCGAAGCGATCCCGATCAGAAGCCCGTAGTTCAGGCCCAGGGCCATCAGCACCGTCGAATAGAACGTCGCGAGCAGCCCGCCCACGATCACCTGCCCCCGCACGAAGCCGGTCATCACCCCGTCGATGTCGCGGGCGAGCCTGCGGACCAGCGGCGCCTGTTCCGGCGGCAGGCGCTTGTTCACGCCCCGCACGATGCGGTCCCAGTCATACAGCATGTAGATCGAGACGGTCAGCGTGGCGATGAAGATGAAGATGGTGCCCACCGCGCTGATGACGGTGCTGACGGTGCCCCCCAGCAGCATCAGCGCGGTCAGGCGGATGCGGTCGGACAGGTCGGTGATGAACTGGCGCAGGAAGCCGCCGTCCTCCATCATCTCGGGGAAATGCAGGGTCAGGAAGTCGAAGCCCGAGCGGACGGCGCGCGGCAGCGCCTCGACCGCCTGCCGCACCTGTGCGATCAGCGTCGGCAGCAGCCACAGCGCCGCCGCGATCATGGCCGACAGCCCCACCAGCATGATGACCGCCACCGCCCAGCCGCGCGAGAACCCGATGCGCTGCAGCCGGTCGGCCAGCGGGTCGAGGAAATAGGCCAGCGCCGTGCCCAGCACGAAGGGCACCAGCACGTTGCCCAGGCGGGCGACCAGCATGACCGCCAGGACCAGCCCGGCCAGCATCCAGATCGTCCGCGGCCGAACCATTACCAGCATGTCGCAAGCGTCCCCGTTTTGGGGGCGACTATTGGCGAGAACGGGTCTTGACGCAACGGCGCTGCGCCGGCCCCGACCACAACTCCGCATGAGGCGAAGGGGCGCCGCGGCGCCCCCCTTGTTCTTCTTCGCCTGAAGATCCCGGGCGGCCGGGCGCCCGGAACACAGGGCGGATCAGACGACAGCCATCAAGGCTGTTTTCCTGCCGGATGGTCAGGGGGACCGTTTTCAGCGAGGCAGGGACCCCGCAGAACTCCGACCCGACATCCCCTTACTCGGCCGGGATCGCCGCAAGCTCCCCGGTTTCCGCCAGCGGGTGCCTGAGATGGGGCAGCATCTCGCGCGGGCAGAGCTGCAGGAACTTCGCCCGCTCGCGATCCCAGCCGGACAGGATGTCAGCCGCCCGGCGGCTGCCGGTCTCGGCCGCGTGGCGCTCGATCAGCCCGCGCAACTGGTCTTCCCAGTGGGCGACCGTGACCGGGCAACTCACCAGCGTCTCGGCGTTGATGTAGCGGTGCGCCACGCCCTCGGGGTCGTAAAGATAGGCCATCCCCCCCGTCATCCCCGCGCCGAAATTCGCGCCGATGGACCCGAGGATCACCGCCACCCCGCCGGTCATGTATTCGCAGCCGTTGGTCCCGCAGCCCTCGATCACCACCTTCGCGCCCGAGTTCCGCACCCCGAACCGCTCGCCTGCCCGCCCGGCGGCGAACATATACCCGTCGGTCGCGCCATACAGCACGGTGTTGCCGATGATGACGTTGTCGGCGGCGACCAGCGGACTGCCCATCGCGGGCTTCACCACGATGATCCCGCCCGACAGGCCCTTGCCGACATAGTCGTTGGCGTCGCCCGAGACCTCGATCTTCAGCCCCGGCGCCGCGAAGGCCCCCAGCGACTGCCCGGCCGAGCCCGTCAGCCGCACCGTCAGGTGGTCGGGCTGCAGCGCGTTCCGCATCCCGTATTTCTGCACGATCAGCGACGAGGTGCGCGTCCCGACCGTCCGCTGGGTGTTCCGCACCGCATAGGACAGCTGCATCTTCTCGCCGTCCTCGAAGAAGCGGGCGGCATCGCGGGCGATCTCGGCGTCCAGCGTGTCCATCACCGCGTTCCTCGGGCGCGAGCGGTCATAGACGATCTTGTCCGAGCCATCGACGGTGATCAGCAGCGGGTTCAGGTCGAGGTCGTCGAGGAAGGCCGAGCCGCGGCTGACCTGCGTCAGCAGGTCCGCCCGCCCGATCACCTCGTCCAAGCTGCGTGCGCCGATCGAGGCGAGGATCTCCCGCACCTCCTGCGCGTAGAAGGTGATGAGGTTCACGACCTTGTCCGCGCTGCCGGTGAACATCGCCCGCAGCCGTTCGTCCTGCGTGCAGACGCCCACGGGGCAGGTGTTCGACTGGCATTGGCGCACCATGATGCAGCCCATGGCGATCAGGGCGGCGGTGCCGATGCCGTATTCCTCGGCCCCCATCATCGCCGCCATCACCACGTCGCGGCCCGTCCGCAACCCCCCGTCGGTCCGCAGCGTCACCCGGTCGCGCAGTCGGTTCATGGCCAGCACCTGATGCGCCTCGGTCAACCCCATCTCCCACGGCAGGCCCGCAAACTTGATGGACGTGGCGGGAGAGGCGCCCGTGCCGCCGTTGTGGCCGGAAATCAGGATGACGTCGGCCTTGGCCTTCGCCACCCCCGCCGCGATGGTGCCGACGCCGCCGCCGGCGACCAGCTTGACCGTGATCTTCGCGCGCGGGTTGATCTGCTTGAGGTCATAGATCAGCTGCGCCAGGTCCTCGATGGAATAGATATCGTGGTGCGGCGGCGGCGAGATCAGCGTGACCCCCGGCGTCGAGTGCCGCA
>NZ_JAUNPC010000081.1 GCF_030536915.1 Paracoccus sp. (in: a-proteobacteria) | reverse complement strand
GGGCCAAGGTCTCGATCGTCACCCACAAGGTGCAGACGACCCGCGCCCGCATCCGGGGCATCGCCATGCACGGGGCAAGCCAGATCGTCTTCGTGGACACGCCCGGCATCTTCAGGCCGCGGCGCAGGCTCGACCGCTCGATGGTCGCGGCCGCTTGGGGCGGCGCGGCGGATGCGGATATCGTCGTCCTGCTGATCGAGGCGCATCGAGGGTTGACGGACGGGGTGCAGGCGATCCTCGACGCGCTTTCCGAGAAGGCGGGCGGGCATCCGGTGGCGCTGGCGATCAACAAGATCGACCGCGTGAAGGCCGAGGAGCTGCTGGCGCTGTCGCAGAAGATGAACGAGGCCTTTTCCTTCGTCCGCACCTTCATGATCTCGGCCGAGCGCGGGCATGGGACCGATGACCTGCTCGCCTGGCTTGCGACCGAGGTGCCGGAAGGTCCGTGGCTCTACCCCGAGGACCAGATCGCCGACCTGCCCATGCGGATGATCGCGGCCGAGATCACGCGCGAGAAGCTGACCCTGCGGCTGCATGAGGAAATCCCCTACCAGCTGACGGTGGAAACCGAGCATTGGCAGGAACGCGAGGACGGCTCTGCCCGGATCGACCAAGTGGTCTATGTCAGCCGCGCCGGCCACAAGGGGATCGTGCTGGGCAAGGGCGGCGAGACGATCAAGGCCGTCAGCCGCGCCGCGCGCGAGGAACTGGTCGAGTTCATGGGCCGTCCCGTGCATCTGTTCCTGCGCGTGGCCCTGCGCGAGAACTGGCTGGACGAGGCCGAACGCTATACCGAGATGGGGCTCGATTTCCGCGACGGGAACTGATGGAGCCGCGGCTGACCGCGGGGCTGCGGGTCGCGGCGCTGCTGCGGCGCGCGGACCTCGCGGGGCGCGGGGCCTATGTGATCCACCGCGGCGACGATACCGCGGGGGCGATCTGCCTGACGGTGGTGCGGCCGGGTGGCCGGGCCGAGCTGTGGGGGCAGGAGTATGATCCGATGACCGACTCGCGGCCCTGGGTGATGCAGCTTGAGGGCACGGCGCAGGAGATCGAAGCAGCTGCCCGCCGTCGCCGCGCGACCGACCCCGACCTGTGGGTGATCGAACTGGAACTGCCCGAGGGCCAGGCGCCGACAGCGCTTGCGGACTGATCGGCCGATCCGGCGGCCGAACCGGACCCGCGCGACCCCGTTCATCTTCGCCCGGATATCTCGGTGGTTCCCGAGCGCGCAGAGAGGAGGCGGATCAGGACACAGCCGCCATGAACGTTTCCGCGCTGGACGAGGCCGATGGGCTGATTTCAGCGAGGCAGGCGAGCGACAGTCCGCCGCCTTCTGCTTGCCCTCCGCGACGCGGCCTCACCCCCCCGCGGTCAGGACGGCGCGCAGATCCCAGTCTGCGGCGGCAAGCTCATCGCGCATCAGCGGCGCGCCGGGCAGGAGCTTGCGGGCGGCCATGTGGCGGCCGGCCTGGTTCACCGTCTCGACCGCGATCAGCCGGCCCGCGCGGAACACGAAGCTGGTGTCCACGGCACCGCTCGCGTCGGTCAGGACATGGGTGTCGTCCCAGCCGGTGGAAAGCCCGGCGATCTGCAGCTTGAGCGGACCCTGGTCCGACCAGAACCACGGCAGCGCGTCATAGGGCGGCTGCGCGGCCCCGGTGATCGTGCGGGCGACATGGCGGGCGTGGTCGGCGGCGGCCTGTACCGATTCAAGCCGGGTGGCGATGCCGCCCAACGGGAAGCTGGCGCAGTCGCCGATGGCGAAGATGCGAGGGTCGCCGGTCTGCAGGTGGCCATCCACGACGATGCCGTTGGCGACGGGCAGGCCGGCCTCGGCGGCAAGCTCGCTGTTCGGGCGGACGCCGACGGCGAGAAGGACGAGGTCGGCGGGAACGGTGCTGCCGCCGGCAAGCTCGACGCCCTCGGCCCGCGTGGTGCCAGTGATGCCTTGGCCCAGCGAGGACAGGCGGACCTCGACCCCCGCATCCCGGTGAAAGTCGAGGAAGCGCTGCGAGATCGGCGGCGTGACCGCGCGGGACATCAGGCGGTCGGCGGCCTCGATCACCGTGACCTGCAGGCCGGCGGCGGCGGCCACGGCCGCGAACTCCAGCCCGATGAAGCCGCCGCCGATCACCGCCACGCGCTTCGCCCCCGCCATGGCGGCACGCAGGCGGGCCGCGTCGGCAAGGCCGCGCAGCTCGTGGACGCCGGGCAGGTCCAGCCCCGTCAGGGGCGGACGCAGGTTGCGGGCGCCGGTTGCCAGCACCAGATGGTCGAAGCCCAGCCGCGCGCCGCCGTCCAGAACCACCTCGCCCGCCTGCCGGTCGATGCCGGCGACGACGGTCTGCGGGCGATAATCCACTGTGGCCGTCTCGAAGAAGGACGCGGGCTTCAGCGCCAGCCGGCTGTCGTCGCCGTCCTTCATGTAGGCCTTGGAAAGCGGCGGGCGCTGGTAGGGCAGGCCCGGCTCGTCCCCGATCAGGGTGATGGTGCCGGCAAAGCCATCCTGCCTGAGGCTCGCCGCGACCTGCAGGCCGCCCTGCCCCGCGCCCACGATGACCACCCGTTCCGACATGCACGCCCCTCGCCTTTCCGTTCGTCGGGGACTTTGCGGACAGGGCCGGGGCGGCGCAAGCCCTCAGATCGGCCAGCCGCCGCGGCGCATCGCGGCCAGCATCCGCGCGCCTGCATCCGGGGCCTGCGCGTCGATCGCCTGCAGCTTGAGAAACCACCAGAGATAGCGGTCGAAATCGCGCGGGGCAGTTTCGGCCGCAGCCAGCGCGGATTCAGGTCCCATCTCGGCCACGTTCAGCGCCGCATGGTGAAAGTCGATCTGCGCGAACAGCACCGCGGGCTTGCCGAGGATCATGCCGTCGAAGGCCACGGCGCTGTTCTGGGTGGCGACGAAGGCGCAGTCGCGCAACAGGGCCATGGTGTCGCCGCCCAAGGTCAGGTTGCGATGCCTGCGCGCCAGCACCGCCAGCGCGGAATGGTCCGCGTCATCGTAACGCTCGGACGGGTGCAGGGTCGCCACGACAGGGCGGCCGGTGGCGCAGACCGCGTCCAGCATCTCGACCGGGCTTAGGGTCTGGAAGGACCGCGTGCGGCGAAGATGGCCCTGCAGCGGCACCAGGATGCGGTCGCCGCGCCGGGGTTCCGGCCCCGGCAGCACCCGCCGGCGCAGGCGGCGGACAAAACCGGCGGCTTCGTCGCCATCGACCTCGGCCGGATCGAACCGCGCCTGCGCCACGGCAAAGCGCCAGCGTTCGGCCACCTGCTCGATCCGCCAGAAAGGATAGTGATAGGCGCGCCGCAGCGTCAGGGTCCGGGGATGCAGCGGTTGCTTCATGTGAAGCAGCGCGTAGTCGCCGGGCGGCGGCCCGGCCTGGTGGGCTTGGGGCGAGGCAGGCTCGAAGAGGACGCGCCAGCCCTGCGCCTCGACCGCGCGGGCCAGCACCGCCATGGCGGGGAAGGTCCCGGCCCGGGCGTTGCGCAGCATCCCGCCGTGAAGATGAACGCGAAGGGTGGGGGCCATGCCGCAGGTCTAATCGCGCCCCCCGCGTTGCGGAAGCCCGCGCCTGCCCATATCTCGGCCCCGCAGGACCAATGATGAGGAAAAAGCATGACCACGATCCTGGCGGTGCGCCGCGGCAATGAGGTCGTCGTCGCGGGCGACGGGCAGGTCAGCGTCGGCCAGACGGTGATGAAGGGCACGGCCCGCAAGGTCCGCCGCCTCTCGCCCGGCGGGCGCGACGTGGTGGTGGGCTTCGCCGGTTCCACCGCCGACGCCTTCACCCTGCTTGAACGGCTGGAGCGCAAGCTGGAATCCGCGCCGGGGCAGTTGCAGCGGGCCTGCGTGGAACTGGCCAAGGACTGGCGCACCGACAAGTACCTGCGCAACCTCGAAGCCATGCTGATCGTGACCGACGGGGCGCAGGTCTATGTCGTGACCGGCGCGGGTGACGTGCTGGAACCGGAACATGACGTGGCCGCCATCGGCTCGGGCGGGAACTTCGCCTTGGCCGCGGCGCGCGGGCTGATGGAAAGCGACCTCGGCGCCGAGGAGGTCGCCCGCCGCGCCATGGCCATCGCGGCGGAGATCTGCGTCTATACCAACGGCAACCTGACGGTGGAACGTATCGCCGCCTGACCTATTCCTTTTCCTTGGGCGGCGCCTCGGGTTCATGTTCGGGGGCGCCGACCAGCAGGGCGGTTTCGGGCAGACGGACAAGCTGCAGGTAGCGCTCGAACTGCACCAGCACGTCCGAGATGATCTGGTCCTTGGTCATGCCCATCAGGTCATAGCCCTGGCTGCCGTCGCTGAAGAAGGTGCGCGCCTCATGGCGCATCTCGGGGTCGGCCGCCTCGGGCATGGTGAAGGCGGCAACCGCGCGGCTGGCCGGCTGCACCCCGTAGACGAAGTCGCGGCTGTTGGGCGAGGGCACCTTCAGCACCGCGGCATCCTCGCCATTGCCAAAGGACACGCTTGCGCCAAGGCCCCGCCGCGTCAGTTCGGCAGCAACCTCGCGCAGCGCAGGAACGACGGTCCGGACGATGTGATGCTCGGCATCGGCCTGGGTCGGCGCGTCCAGCATCATCGCCAGCCGCCGTTCCCAAGACGGCCCGGTCGCGGGCTCGGCCCGGCGGGCGGAGAGGGACTTGCCCAACTGGTGCTGCGCCACGTCCGCCCGCATCCCCTTGGCCAGCCCCCAGATCAGCACCAGCATGATCAGCGTGAAGGGCAGCGCCGAGGCGATGGTCGCCGACTGCAGCGCCCCCAAGCCTCCCGCCAGCAGCAGAACCCCCGCGACCACGGCTTCCAGCGCGCACCAGAAGACCCGCTGCAGCGCAGAGGTGTCGGTGCGACCCCCGGCCGCGATGGTGTCCACCACCAGCGAACCCGAATCGCACGAGGTCACGAAAAACACCGCGATCAGCGCCACCGCGAGGGTCGAGGTCACTGCCGGCCAGGGCAGGTATTCGAAGAACTGGAACAGCGCCACCGACATGTCCGCGGCCACGGCGGTGGACAGCGCCCCATCCGCGACCGTGGTATCCAGAAACAGCGCGGTGTTGCCGAAAACCGTCATCCAGAGGAAGGTGAAGCCCACCGGCACGCACAGCACGGCCACCACGAATTCGCGCACCGTGCGCCCGCGCGAGATGCGGGCGATGAACATCCCCACGAAGGGCGACCAGGAAATCCACCAGGACCAGTAGAACAGCGTCCAGGCGTCGATCCAGGGCTTCGGCTCATAGGCGTAGATGTTGAAGGTCCGCAGCAGGAAGGTGTCGAGGTAATAGCCGACATTCTGCACGAGGTCGCGCATCAGCAGCCCCGTCGGCCCCACCGCCAGCACGAAGATCATCAGCAGGATGGCGAAGATCAGGTTCAGTTCGCTGAGGATGCGGATGCCCTTGTCCACCCCCGTCACCACCGAGATCGTGGCCGCCGTGGTGACGATCGCGATCAGCACAAGCTGCACCATGACGTTGTTGGGAATGCCGAAAAGATGTTCCAGCCCCGCGTTGATCTGCAGCACACCGAAGCCCATCGAGGTCGCGACCCCGAACAGCGTCCCGCAGATCGCGAAGATGTCCACCGCATGGCCGATGGGGCCGTTGATGCGTTCCTTCAGCAGCGGGTAAAGCCCGGAACGGATCGTCAGCGGCAGGTTGTAGCGGTGGCCGAAATAGGCCAGCGACAGGCCGACGACCGCATAGATCGCCCAGGCGTGCAGGCCATAGTGGAAGAAGGTGATGCTCATCGCCTGCCGCTGGGCGGCGACCGTCAGCGGATCGGCGTCGGGCGGGGCGGCGTAATGCGTCATCGGCTCGCCCACGCCGAAATACATCAGCCCGATGCCCATGCCCGCGGCAAACAGCATCGCGCACCAGGACAGATAGGGGAAATCCGGGGTGGATTCGTCGGGGCCGAGCCGGATGTTGCCATAGCGGCTTGCCGCGAAGAAGACGACCGCGCCCAGGAAGACCGCCACCGACAGCAGGTAGAGCCAGCCGAAGGAGGCCAGCGTCCAGCTCTGCACGCCCGAGAAGATGGCCTCCGCCTGTCCGGGCAGGAAGACGCCGACCGCCACGAAGAGGCCGATGATCGCGACAGAGCCGATGAAGACCGGCGGATTGATGATGAAGCCACGCAAGGGGGGGGTCGGCCTTTCGCTGAGGAGTCACCGCCCTGTAACAACTGCGCGAGGCCAATGGTTCACGCGGGCCTGCGCTGTTTTTCCGTCCCGCATCAACCCGGTGCGGTTTGCGCGGGATCGACCCCGCCTCGCTGCCATTTCCCCTTACCTCCGGCGTCCCATCAGTGCCACGGCGCCCAGCGCGGCCCCCAATGCCAGCAGCGGCGTGGCGGAACTGTTGGTCGCGCGGGAATAAAGGCTCGGGCGGGCCAGGGGCGAGGCCGCCATGTCGCGCTCCTGCCCCTCGGCCAGCCCGCCATGCAGGTTGTCGCCCGGCTGGGGCGGCCCCTTGCCCTGCTGGATGCCGTAAAGCACGGTCGCGCCGATGGCATCCATCAGCCGCGGAGCCAGCGCGGCACCTGCGCTCATCATCGGACCCGCGCCGCCCACGAAGGCGTCCCGCATCGGGCGGGTCGCGGCCCGCAGGATGACGCGGGCGGCCTCGCGCGGGCTGTAGATCGGCGGCGGAATCCTGGCCTCGCGCCCGACATGGTTGCGCGCGTGCCGCGCCAAGGGCGTGCCAATCCCGGCGGGCTTGACCAGCGTGACGGTCACGCCCGCGCCCTCGTGCTTCAACTCGGCCCGCAGGGCGTCGGTGAAGCCCTTCACCGCGTGCTTGGACGCCGAGTAGATCCCCTGCAGCGGCAGGGCATAGTCCGACCCAAGGCTGCCCAGGTTGATCAGCGCGCCCCTGCTGGCCTTCAGATGCGGCAGGGCGGCAAGGCTGCCGTATACGACGCCCCAGAAGTTGATCTCGAACAACTGGCGCATGTCGGCCTCGGGCGTGTCGTCGATCCGCCCCCAGATCGACACGCCCGCGTCGTTGATCCATGTGTCGACGCGGCCGAAGCGCGCGACGGCGGCCTCTGCCAAGGCCTCGACCTGCGCCCGGTCGGCGACATCGGTCGGCACCGCCAGCGCCTGCCCGCCCTCGGCCTCGATCCCGCGCGCCACCTCGTCCAGCACCGCGGCGGAACGCGCGGCCAGCACGACCCGCGCGCCTCGGGCCGCCGCCATCCGCGCGACCGCCAGCCCGATGCCGCTGGACGCGCCGGTGATCACCATGACCTGTTCCGACAAGGGTTTCAGCGTCTTCATCCCGCGCTCCTTCGCCGCGGCCGGGCCGCTCGCGCCCGGCATCACCGGGATGCAATCGGAAAGCCGCGACGGGGGTTCCCCCCTGCGGGCACCAAAAAATGTCATGGCCCGCATCCGCAACCTTTCGGCCGAAGGTCCGTTGCCAAGGCAATCCGTTTCCGACCGAAAGGACATCGCCGTGGCGACCCCCAAGACCCTTGAAGACGCTTTCCACGCCGGGCTGAAGGACGTGCTGTTCGCCGAGCGCGCCTCGGTCCGCGCGCTCAAGAAGGCCGCAAAGGCCGCGCAGAACCCTGAACTCGCCGAAGCGCTGCAGAACCACGCCGGGGAAAGCGAGAACCAGATCGAGCGACTGCAGCAGGTGTTCGAGATCCTCGGCAAGCCCGCCCGCGGCAAGACCTGCGAAAGCATCCAGGGGCTGTCGGCCGAGCTTGAGGACGATCTGGAGGAGTTCAAGGACTCGGACGCCGCCGATGCCGTGCTGATCGCCGGCGCCCAGGCGATGGAGCATTACGAGATCGCCCGCTACGGCACCCTGCGGACCTGGGCCGAGCAGCTTGGCCTGCAGGACGCCGCCGGGCTTCTGAACGAAAGCCTCGACGAGGAAAAGCGCGCCGACGAACTGCTGAGCCAAATCGCCGGACAGGCGAACCGCGAGGCCGAGGGCGAGGACGAGGGCGAAGGCGAGGAGTGATCCCGCCGCGCCCCGGCGGAGGGACGCCCTCCGCCCCCTGCGGCCCGGGGCCGCATCCCGGACCGGGAAGGTCCAGCAACACAGGAGACCAAGGACATGACCGACGACGCACGAAGCTGGCTTGTGACCTGGCTGCGCGACGCCCATGCCATGGAGGAACAGGCCGAGGCCATGCTGACCGCGCAGGCCGAGCGGATCGACAACTACCCCGACCTGGAACAGCGCATCCGCCAGCATATCCGGGAAACCCAGGGACAGGCCGCCCGCCTCAAGGAATGCCTTGACGGTCTGGGCGAGGGCACCTCGGTCCTCAAGGACACGGGCGCCAAGCTGATGGCGACCGCGCAGGCCGTGGGCGGCGCCTTCGCCGGCGACGAGGTGATGAAAGGCTCGCTGGTCAGCTACACCTTCGAGCAGATGGAGATCGCCTCCTACACCGCGCTGATCGCCGCGGCCGAGCATCTGGGCGAGACGAAAATCGCGCAGGTCTGCCAGCAGAACCTGCAGGAGGAAATCGCCATGGCCGATTGGCTGAACACCCATCTGCCGGGCACCACCCGCGACTTCCTCGACCGCGCGGCGGCGGGCGACCCCACCGCCAAGCGGTGATTCCGCCCCTTCCATGAAGGAAAGACCATGAGAACGCTTGTCCTTTCCGCGGTTCTCGCGCTGGCGGGCCTTGCCCCCGCCATCGCGCAGGAGGTCACCGCCGGCGGCGCGCAGGGGATCATCGCGCAGGATTTCGTCAACCGGGCCGCCAGCGGCGGGCTGTTCGAGGTCCGGTCCAGCGAACTCGCCCTGCAGCGTTCGCAGGACGACGCCATCCGGGGCTTCGCCGAGACGATGATCCGCGACCATACGGCCAACAGCGGCGACCTGCTGGCCATGGCGACGACCCAGGGGCTGCTAATCCCCGATGAACTTGCCGAACCCCATGCCGGGATAATGGCGGCCATCGAGGGCGCCGGGGGCGACGCTTTCGACGCCGCCTATGCTAAGGGCCAGGTCGCCGCGCATGAGGCGGCCGTCGCGCTTTACGACGCTTATGTCGAAAACGGCGACAACGACCTGCTGATCGGCCATGCCCGCGACAGCCTGCCGGTGCTGCAGCAGCATCTGGAACAGGCCCGGAACCTGGCGGCGCAATAGGTCCGGGGCCGGCCCGCCCGCAAGGAACCGGCGGGCCGGTCTTCTCTGCTACCTGGGTGAAAACCCGGCGGATGCGCCGGGAACTCGTCATGTGCCCGGCGCAGGGCTGCCCTGATTCCCGGCGCGCGGCCTGCGGGGGGTGAACCATTCACCCCACCGGGGATTATGCCCCCGACCTCTTCACGATCAGGAACGCGACATGGCCGAACTCTCCCGCCCCGATCACTGGGCCTGCCTTGCCGGCGGCAACGCCTTGGGCGCCTTTCACCTCGGCGCCATCCAGACGCTGGTCGAGGCGGACATCCCCGTGTCCCGCGTCGCCGGCGCCTCGATCGGGGCGGTCACGGCGGGGCTGTGGCTGGGTGGCCCGCCCCAAACGGCGGCCGAGCGGATCGAGGCCTTCTGGGACCGTGCGCAGGACAACTCGGTCCTCGGCCCCCTGCGGGGAATGCGGCAGATGGCGGCGCTGCGGGCGCTTCTGGGCGGTCAGCCGCTGCTGTTCCGCCCGACCCTGCCGGGGCTCTGGGCCGCCCATCCTCTTGCCCCCGACGACGACCACCTGCATTCCACGGTGCCCATGCGCCAAACGCTCTTGGACCTGATCGACTTCGATCACCTGAACGACGGCCCCGTGCGGCTGATCGTCAACGCGCTGGACCAAGAAACGGCCGAGGACGTGGTCTTCGACAGCGCCCACACCCGCCTGACCGTCGATCACCTGATGGCCAGCGCCGCCCTGCCCCTTCTGTTCCCGCCGGTCGAGATCGACGGCCGCCTGCTGGTCGATCCGGGGCTGTCGGCGAACCTGCCCCTCGGCGCGCTGTTTCGCGACCCGCCCCGGCGCGCGACGATCTGCTGGGCGCTGGATCTCTGGCCCCCGCAGGCCCGCCGCGCCACGTCCCCCGACACCCTTGCCCGCCGCGGGCAGGACCTGATGTTCGCGGCCCAGACCCGCCACACGCTGGAGCGGCTGGAACGCGAGGCCGGCGCGGCCCTGAAGGACGCGGGCATCCCCGTGGCGGTCCACCACCTCGGCTATGACGGCGGCGACTGGGAGGTCGGGGCCAAGGCCTTCGACTATTCGCCCGCAGCCCTTGCCCGCCGCATCCAGGCCGGGGACGAGGCGATGCGGCAGGCGCTTGCCGCCGCCGGTCCCGCGCCCGGACCGGGCCTGCAGGTCACGCGCCACGACTTCCGCAGCTGACCCGAAGAAGCCCCGGCGGCACCCTGGCGCGCCGGGCGGTCCTGCATGGCCCGCTGCTGTCGCCGGACGACACCAACACAAGAAGTCCTGGATGTTCTTCCGCATCAGGCACCTTCAGATCGACGCCAAGCCCGAGCGTCCCGACCCCGTCTTCGCCAAGATGCTGCAGGAACCGCTCGGCGGGCAGTGGGGCGAGATGATGACCTGCCTGTTCCAAGGCTGGAACTGCCACGGTCCGCAGAAATACAAGGACATGATCGTGGACAGCGGAGATCACCCATGTCGAGATGCCCGCCACCATGATCGTCCGCCTGCTGGAAAACTCTCCGGTCAAGGCGCAGGAGGCGGCGGCCCGCAACAGCCTCGTGGGCGCGGTGCTGGGCGGCAGCCAGATCGAGGACGTGATCGTGGCCGGCATGAACCAGTGGCCCGCCGCCATCGAGGAACTTCGCGCCGACGGGCTCGAGGAAACGCCTGTGCCCTCGAACTCCCCGCAGGATCTCGAGGACAGCCGCGTCAGCTACCAGTTCTGGAACTGCTCGGAAGGCACCGAAAGCAGCGAAGGGCGCTGGGCGGCGGGCACCTCGCCCGACGGCAAGGGAAGCTTCGAATATCTCGCCTCACCGCAGCCGATGTCGAGCGATGATGGGTTGCTGGACCCGGTCGATCCCCGGCTCTACGGCACGCCGCCCCGGCCGGTGCCGAAGACCGCGAAGGAATGAGGCACCCGGACCGGCGCTTTCCCGCGCCGGTCCTTCGAGCCATAAGTTTACGATATAGCGGACAGACAGATCATCTATTTGCCTTATCGCGCGTCTCGGGGCAGTTTCCCGCCATTCCGCGACAGCGAAAGGGGCGCCCGATGATCGACAGGCCGGACCAGTATCAGGACATCCGCGACGCGGTGCGCGCCCTTTGCGCGCAGTTCCCCGACGACTACCACCGCCGCATCGACGAGGAACGCGGCTACCCCGAGGAATTCGTGGACGCCCTGACCCGCGCCGGCTGGATGGCCGCGCTGATCCCCGAGGAATACGGCGGCTCGGGCCTAGGCCTCGCCGAAGCCTCCGTCATCATGGAGGAGATCAACCGCTCGGGCGGCAACTCCGGCGCCTGCCACGGGCAGATGTACGTGATCAACACCCTCATCAAGCACGGGTCCGAGGAACAGAAGCGCCGCTACCTGCCGCCCATCGCCGCCGGCGACCTGCGGCTGCAATCCATGGGCGTGACCGAACCCACGACCGGATCGGACACGACCAAGATCAAGACCCATGCCGTGAAGCAGGGCGACCGCTACATCGTCAACGGCCAGAAGGTCTGGATCAGCCGCGTCCAGCATTCCGACCTGATGATCCTGCTGGCCCGCACCACCCCCATCGAGCAGGCCCGGAAGCCCTCCGAAGGCATGTCGATCTTCATCGTCGATGTGAAGGAAGCGCAGGCCAGCGGCGGGCTGACCGTCAAGCCCATCGCCAACATGGTCAACCACGAAACCAACGAACTGTTCTTCGACAACCTCGAAATCCCGGCCGAGAACCTGATCGGCACCGAAGGACAGGGCTTCAAGCACCTGCTCTCGGGCCTCAACGCCGAGCGGGTGCTGATCGCCGCCGAATGCATCGGCGATGGCTACTGGTTCACCGACCGCGTCGTGAGTTACGTCAACGAGCGCACCGTCTTCGGCCGTCCCATCGGCCAGAACCAGGGCGTCCAGTTCCCCATCGCCGAGGCCTATATCGAGGTCGAGGCCGCCAACCTCATGCGCTTCAAGGCCTGTCAGCTTTACGACGCCGACCAGCCCTGCGGGGCCGAGGCGAACATGGCCAAATACCTCGCCGCGAAAGCAAGCTGGGAGGCCGCGAACGCCTGCATCCAGTTCCACGGCGGCTTCGGCTT
>NZ_JAUNPC010000080.1:10175-12286 GCF_030536915.1 Paracoccus sp. (in: a-proteobacteria) | reverse complement strand
TGGCGCGGCGCTCGGCGACCTCCTGCTCAAGCTGGCCGTTCAGGCGGGCGAGGTCAGCGGTGCGCGCCTCGACCCGGCGTTCCAGTTCGGCGGTGGCGAACTGGTGCATGGCGATCCGCTCGGCCACCTGCGCCCGCCGCTGCGCCAGGATCAGCGCGCCGAACCCGCCAGCGCAGAGCAGCAGCACCAGCGTCAGGACCGCCATCCGCGCCTCGCGCCGCAACTCGGCGCTGTCCAGCAGCACATGGACGGTCCAGCCGGCCCGCGGCATCGGCTGCGAGGCGGCGACATATTCGCGCATCTCGCCGTCGGTGGCGATCCACAGCACCGGGACGCCGAAGCGCGTCACGCGTTCGACCCCCAGGTCGGCCAGTTGGGCATCGGCATAGCGGCGGGTCTCGATGGTGCGGGCCAGCCGTTCGGGGGTGGGCGGCTCGAAGCTGGCGGACAGCCAGCGCGGTTCCGAGGACAGGAAGACCCGGCCCTCGGGATCGGTGACGAGAAAGCGGTATTCGCCGTCGCGCCAGGACTGCTCGATCCGGTCCACCGCGACCTTGACCGCGACCACGCCCGCGATCCGGCCATCAAGGTCGAAGACCGGGGCCGAGAAGTAATAGCCCCGCACGGATGACGCGGTGCCGACGCCGTAGAACCGGCCCGGTCCCCCGCGCATCGCCTCGATGAAATAAGGACGGTAGCTGAAGTTGCGGCCGATGAAGCTGGCATCGCCGTCAAGGTAGTTCGACGAGGCGATGGTGTCGCCGTCCGGCCGGATCACGTAGATGTCCGAGGCATGGACGGCCGCGTTCTCGGTCGCGAGCCATGCGTTCGCCGCCCGCCGCAGCCCGGCATCGGTGGGGTGCGAGACGAGCCGCTGGATCAGGTCGAACTCGGCGATCAGCTGCGGGACGACCTCGAAGCGGGCGAGGTCGGCATCAAGGCCGTTGGCCGTCAGGCCCAGCGCCATCTCGGCCCGTTCCTGTCCGGCCGACAGGTAGTGCCGGAAGGCCATCCGCCCGCCCGTCCACAGGATCACGGCCAATAGCGCCAGCAGGGCCAGCAGCAGCACCGCCAGCCTTGCGCCGCCGGACCGCGCAAGGCCGGCGGCGGGGGGCTGGGGAAGGGGGCGGGCGATCTCGGCGACCAACGGGCGATCCTTGGCTGTGCGTCGCCGCAATGTCGCAGGTCGGGCCTGTCGATTCAACGTGCGGGACGGGTGGTAACATCCGTGCCACTGGCGGGCCGGGGACCGGGTTCCGATATCGGCTGCAACGAAAGGACACCGCCATGCAACTCACCGGCATTCACCACCTGACCGCGATCACCGCCGAGGCGGCGGCCAACAACCGCTTCTATACGGAAACGCTGGGGATGCGGCGGGTCAAGAAGACCGTCAACCAGGACGACACCTCGGCCTATCACCTGTTCTACGCCGATGGCGCGGGCAGCCCCGGCACCGACCTGACCTTTTTCGACTGGCCGGCAGCGCCCGAACGGCGGGGCACCCGCTCGATCAGCCGCACGGGGTTGCGGGTGAACGAGGCAAGCCTTGACTACTGGGCTGCGCGCCTGCGCGACGCAGGCCTGACCGTGGGCGGCATCGCCACGCTGGACGGTCGCGCTACGCTGGATTTCGAGGACTCCGAGGGCCAGCGCTTCCGCCTGACCGCCGACCAGCCCGGCGAGAGCCATCCCTGGGACCGCAGCCCGGTTCCGGCCGAACACCAGATCCGCGGCCTCGGGCCGATCACCATTTCGGTCCCCGATCTCGGCCCGACCGAGGCGGTGCTGACCCGGCTGATGGGAATGCGGCGATTGGGCGATTACGCCAGCCCGGACGGCGAGGGCCAGGTCCATGTCTTTTCCATGGGCGAGGGCGGGCCGGGGGCGGAACTGCATGTCGCCGTCCAGCCCGGCCTTGCGGTGGCGCGGCAGGGCGCGGGCGCCGTTCACCATGTCGCCTTCCGCGTCGCCGACAACGAGGCGATCTGGCAATGGGCAGAGCAGCTGAAGGCGCTGCGGGTCCCGTCCTCGGGCGAGGTCGAGCGCTATTACTTCCGCTCGGTTTATTTCCGCGAGCCGGGCGGCAACCTGTTCGAGATCGCGACCGA
>NZ_JAUNPC010000080.1:0-10075 GCF_030536915.1 Paracoccus sp. (in: a-proteobacteria) | reverse complement strand
CGCGCCCGGATGCAGGCGCAGGATCGCGCCCAAGAGGTTCGCGCCGTTGGAATAGCCGAGGAACGTGGTCCGGGCGGGGTCGAGACTCAGCCCGGCAAGTTCGCTTTCGATGAACTGGACGAAATCCGCCGCCTCGGCGCGGATATGGTCCTGGTCATAGGTCACGGCGTCGAAGCGGCGGAACCAGCGGTTGATCCCTTCCTCCTGCGAGCGGCCGCGGACGCCCAGCAGTCGGGCATGGGGGCTGAGGCGACCCGCCAGCGGCATCAGGTCGGATTCGTCGCCGCCGGTGCCGTGCAGCAGGACGATCACCGACCCGTCGGGCTGATCCGGCACCAGAAAGCGGTGAGCGAAGCTTGAATCGCGCATTCCTGCGTTCCTTCCACGTTTCCGCAGGACGATCAGAGCATGTTCCGCCCCCCGGATCGACCGCCTTTCGGTCCCGGCATTGACCTTGGCGCGGTTTTGCTGCATCAGGCGGCACCCGAAGGGCGCGGCGATCAGCCAACAGCGCCCGTTTCCATCCCCCAACTTCAACCATGCCCTGACGCCCTTTCACGCGGCGCATCCGGCATATCGAAGCCAGGTTGACCCGATGTTCCTTTCGACCCCGGACCCCGCCCGCGCGCAGATGGCCGGCGCGACCCCGATCATCGCCGGATTCGAGTGCAGCCGCCTTCACTGGAACGGCCATGACCTGCTGCATTCCACCAACCACCTGCCGGATGGCGCGATGCCCCACCACTACCGCGTCGCCGCCGAGGAGGGCGCGGCAGGCGCCCGCGACGGACTGTCCTGGCGCCACGACATCGCCGCCCGCATCGGCGCGGTGCCCCAAGGCTTCCCGGTGATCTGGGATCTCGTCCATTTCGATGCCCCGCCCCGTCCCGCGCAGCACGCGGTCGCCTGCTGCACGGCGCTTCCGCCCGATTCCTGGGTGATCGCGGTGAACGAGCCCTCGATCGGCCGCCGCGTCTCGGGCATGACGCCCGGCCGGGCCACGCAGATGGCGCTGCGGATGATGACCACGGCGGCCTGCCTGCCGAACCGTCCACGCTTTGCCACCTGCGACCCGTTCCATCACCTGCATCCCAACGTCTTCAAGGCCACCGACAGGCTGGTCGCCAGCGGCCATGTGCAGATGGTCGGCGTCAACTACTATCCCCATCACGCCATCGAGCCGCTGCATCGCGTGTTGCGGGCGGTTGCCGACCGCTACCATCTGCCGGTGATGATCACCGAGACCGGCTGGCACGACGGGTTGCCCGAGGCGCATCGCCGCTTTCCCCATGTCCGCGACCGCTGGGACTGGCTGACCCATGTGAAGGCCGAGATCGAGCGGTCAGGGGTGCCTGTCGCCGGTCTCTGCTGGTATCCGTGGCTGGACATGCCGGCTTGGGACAACCCCCGCCACGGCCGCTGGCCCTGCGGCTGGCCGGGGCGGCAGGCTTAGGGTCCGGGAACTGCGGAAAGGGCGCCGGAGGTGCTCCGGCTGACCTGGCTTCCGTGAGGCTCGCGGCTTTTTCCCGGCAGTTCGCACGGCACCTGGCGGGGCTTGTTGGCGGTCCACCGAACGGAGCGGCCGGAGGCAGCCAGCGCACGGACCAATCCCCAGTCTTGGTCATCGCTCTGAACGGGGAAGCGGTGGAAGCAGCCCTCGCCGGGATCACGGGCGCGAGTTGGCCGGTCCCACCCGCGCCAGCAGGATCACCGGCAGGATGCCGACGAGGACGATGGCCCAGGCGGCGATTGCGGCTTCCTCATAGGTGCCGCGGGCGGCTTCGCCGTAAAGATGTGTGGCCAGCGTCTCGAAGTTCAGCGGGCGCAGCAGCAGGGTCGCCGAGAGTTCCTTCATGCAGTCCACGAAGACCAGCAGTCCGGCGGCGGCCAGTGCCGCCCTGGACAGCGGCAGGTGGACATGGGCCAGCATCCCGGTGACGCCATGGCCCAGGGTCCGGGCGGATTGGTCGTAGCTGCGCGGGATGCGGGTCAGCCCGGCCTCGACCGAGCCGATCGAGATGGCGAGGAACCGCGCCAGATAGGCATAGCCCAGCGCCACCCCAGATCCGATCAGGACCAGTCCGGGGTCGATCCCGAACAGCGCCCGTCCCGTCTGGTTGATCCAGCGGTCCACCCCCGCCGCCGCGATCAGGATGCCAAGCGCGAGGATCGTGCCCGGCATGGCATAGCCCAGCGAGGCGACACGGTGGACGATCTGCATGGACCGCTGCGGATAGACGCGCGAGGCACAGGCGACAACCAGCCCGCAGATCAGCACCGCCACGGTGGCCGAGGCTGAAAGGACAAAGGTGTTGCGCGCCTCGATCACCAGCCGGTCCGACAGCCCTGCAAACTGGAAGCGCTGCCAAGCCTCGACCGCGAGGTAGAGCGCGGGCAGCAGGAAGCCGAAGATCACCGGCAGCAGCCCCAGGCCCAGCGCGGCCAGCCCGGCGCGCCGCGACAGCCGCTCGCGCGCGAAGCTGCGGGCGCGCTGGCCGCTGACCGCATAGCGCTGCCGCCGCCGCGCCCAGCGCTCCAGCGAGATCAGCGCCACCACCAGGAGCAGCATCGCCAGCGAGATCTGCGCCGCGCCCGGCAGATCCGACCGCGTGACCCAAGTCGTGTAGACCGAGATCGTCAGCGACCGCACGCCGAGGAACTCGGATGCGCCGATGTCGTTCAGCGTCTCCATCAGGGCAAGGCTGACACCCACCGCGATGGCGGGACGGGCGAGGGGCAGGGCGACGCGGCGGAAGATCAGGCGGCGGGTGGTGCCGAGGGTGCGGGCGACCTCGACGAGGTTCCCGGCCTGCGTCATGAACATCGCCCGCGTGGGCAGGTAGACATAGGGGTAGAGGACAAGGCTCAGCAGCAGGATCGCCCCGGTCATGGACCGGATGTCGGGCAAGCGGAAATCGCGCGGGCTGTCGTAGCCGAGGACGGCGCGAACCAGTGACTGGACCGGCCCCAGCGGGTGCAGAAGGTCCAGATATGCGTAGGCCACGATATAGGTCGGCACCGCCAGCGGCAGCAACAGCGCCCATTCCAGCAGCCGCCGTCCGGGAAAGTCATGGGCTGTCACCAGCCAGGCCGCCGAGGTGCCGATCAGCGCGGTCAGCACGCCCACCCCGGCCATCAGCATCGCCGTCTGCCCCAAGGCATGCGGCAGCACATGGGCGGCCAGATGCGACCACAGGCCCTCGGACCCCTGCGCGGCCTGCCAGAGCAGGGCCAGCAGGGGCACGAGGACCAGCCCCGCGATCAGCAGGCTGGCAAGAACCCAGACCCTTCCCCCGAAAGAAAAGGACCTGGAAACCCGTTCGCTGTCGGTTGCCAGAACCGTCATCCGGTCGTTCCGGCCGCGGCCTTCGCGGGGACCCGATCAGTTGTCGAAGCCGACGCGGTCGACCAGTTCGCTGGCCTGCTTGCGGTTCGTCACGATCTCGGTCAGCGGCACGGGATCGACCTTCAGCTCGCCGATCGAGGCGATGATCGGGTCGATGGCGGCGCCGGGCTTCACCGGATATTCGTAATTCGCCTCGCCATAGATCTTCTGCGCCTCGTCCGAGACGAGGAACTCCAGCAGTTGCACCGCCTGGTCCCGGTTGGGGGCGTTCTTCGCCACGGCCGCACCGCTGACGTTCACATGGGTGCCGCCATCCTCGAATGTGGGCAGGATCACCTTGATCGCCTCGCCCCATGCCTTCTGCTCGTCCCCGCCCCTGCCGGAACGCATCAGCCCCACATAATAGGAATTGGCGATGGCGATGTCGCAGATGCCGCCGAGGATGTCCTTGGCCCCGTCGCGGTCGCCGCCGCCCGCCTTGCGGGCGAGGTTGTCCTTAAGGCCGGTCAGCCAGGCCTCGGTTTCCGCCGCGTCGTGATGGGCCATGAAGGCCGAGAACAGCGCCGTGTTGTAGGGATGCTGGCCCGAGCGGATGCAGATGCGGCCCTTCCATTCCGGGTCGGCCAGATCCTCATAGGTGATGCTGTCGATCTCGACGTCATTGGCCGCATAGACCACGCGGGCGCGCATCGACAGGGCGAACCACTCGTTCCCCGGATCGCGCAGGTTCTCGGGGATGGCGGCGCTCAGGACCTCGGATTCGACCGGCTGGGTCAGGTCGCGTTCCACCAGGTCGACCAGGTTGCCCACATCCACCGCCATCAGCACGTCGGCGGGCGAGCTTTCGCCTTCCGAGGCCAGCCGCTCGACCAGCCCGTCCTTGAGGAACACCGTGTTCACCGCGATCCCCGTGGACTCGGTGAAGGCCTGAAGCAGCGGCTCGACAAGGCCGGGCTCGCGCGAGGTATACAGATTGACCTCCTGCGCCGCGGCCGTACCGGCGGCAGCGACAAGAGCCGTGCCGGCCAGAATGGCGCGGATGACGGTGGTTTCAGCTTTCATGATGACCCTCTGACGTCCCGGATTGACGGTTTCACGGGTCATACATCAGCCTCTGCAACTTAGTCTATAGTTTCTATCGACTTTCTACCGGGTCCGGCCATTCCCGGTTCTTCGTCAGCGAAAACATGGATCTGCGCCCCGTTCAGCTGCAGGCTGACCTTCTCGCCCACGGCCATGGGAATGCGGACATGGGAATGCATCCGCAGCGTCTCGGCCAGGGGATGCACCATGATGTCGATCAGCTCGCTTTCCCCCATGAAGGTCTTGGCGACCACGCGGGCCGAGATGCCGTGCCCGTCCGGCCCGATGGACAGCGCCTGCGGCCGGATGCAGGCCAGCGCCAGTGCGCCGTCCGGCAGATCGAGCGCGGCGGGAAAGGTCCCGATGGGCGTGTCGATCCGCCCCTTGTTCCAGATCCCCGTCAGGCGGTTGCACGGTCCCATGAACTCGGCCGCATAGGGAGAGATGGGGCGGTCGTAGATCTCGAAGGGCGTGCCCACCTGCTCGATCCGGCCTGCCCGCATCAGCACGATCATGTCACCCACGGCCAGCGCTTCCTGCGGGTCGTGGGTGACGATGATCGCCGTGGTCCCGATGCGGCGCAGGGTGTCCAGCGTCTCTCGCCGCACCCGTTCCCGCAATCCCTGGTCGAGATTTGAGAACGGCTCGTCCATCAGCAGCACCGCCGGCTGCGGGGCCAGCGCGCGGGCCAGCGCCACCCGCTGCTGCTCTCCTCCCGACAGGGAATGGGGATAGCGGTCCACCAGGTGGCCCAGCCCGATGCGTGCGACCACCTCGGCCACGCGGTCGCGCCGGGCGGATCTGGAAAGGTGGCGCAGGCCGAAGGCGAGGTTTTCCGCCACGCTGAGATGCGGGAACAGCGCATAGTCCTGGAACATGAACCCGATCCTGCGGTTCTCGGGTTCGACAAAGTGGTCAGGGCCGGCGATCTCGGCCCCGCGCATCAGGATGCGGCCGCTGTCGGGGCGGTCCACGCCTGCGATGATCCTCAGCAACGTCGATTTGCCACAGCCGGATTCGCCCAGCAGGCAGGTGATCCGGCCCGGCGGGATGGACAGCGAGATGTCGGACAGGACCAGCCTTGACCCGAAGCGGCGCGACACATTCTCAAGTTCGAGCGATGACGCGGAAGCCGCGGCCATGACCTGCATTCCCTCGTTCGACCCTCTCCGCCTGACGATGGCGGGCGGGGCTTGATCCGGTCGGCAGTATCTACCCCCTCGGGCCGCCATTCTCCAGTAGGGTGCCTTCTTTCGTCGGGAATGAAACCGGCAGAAAGGACGGCATCCGCAAGCGACGCAGCGCTTGGCGAAGCCCAGGGCTGAAGGATCAGCCAAGCGGCCGGCACAGCCGGCAGTCGAGCCGTTGCCCTGATTATTCAGTCGTCGCGTGCATTAACCTGTGTCATCATCTTCTGCAGCCGCGGACTCTTGGCGGCACCAGGTCATGAGGGATCAGGAATGGCTAAGAGACTTGTGAAGGGGACGAACAGGGCCGATCTTCTGACCGGCAGCCTGGGTCGTGACATCATCTTCGGCCTTGCCGGCGACGACAGCCTGCTGGGCGACCGCGACATCAAGGGCAAGGACGGCGAGAAGGCACAGGTCAGGGGCGCCACCGACCTGCTGTCCGGCGGCACGGGCCACGACATGCTCTGGGGCGACGGCCGTGTCATTTCTGGCGGAAACGGCGCCGAGGCATCCATCATCGGCGGCGGCGACATCCTGCACGGCGATACGGGGGACGACACGCTCTACGGCGACGGCACCATCGAGGTCGCCGCGCCGAGCGAATACGCCCGTAGCGCGGACATCCGCGGCGGCCGCGATGTCCTTTACGGCGGGGCCGGCAACGACGTCCTTTATGGCGATGGCCTCGTTTCCGGGGGCGCGGCCAGCAGCGCTCGGATAACGGGCGGTGCGGACAGGCTGTTCGGGGGGGATGGCAACGACATCCTCTACGGCGACGGCCTGCTGGAACTCTACGCCTCTGAAACGCGCCTTATCGGTGGCGCGGATCTTCTGGACGGCGGCGCAGGCCACGACACCCTTTACGGCGACGGCATCGTTTCCCCGTATCTGTACATGGGCGGAGAGATGACCGGCGGCAAGGACGTCCTGCATGGGGCAGCCGGCAACGACGTCGTTTATGGTGACGGCGGCGTTTCCACCTTCAGGTCCTCGGCACTGCTCAAGGGCGGGGCGGACAGGATCTGGGGCGGCAGCGGCAACGATCTTCTGCAAGGCGACGGCTGGGCCGATGGCAGCCATGCCGAGGTCGTGGGTGCGAACGACTACCTTGACGCCGGATCAGGCGCCGACACCGTCATCGGCGACGGATCGGTGAGCGCCGCCCCCGGCTTCAACCCCGGCACCGGTGTGCTGCGCGGGGGTAATGACACGATCGACGGCGGGACGGGCGCGGATTCGGTGCTTGGGGATGGCAACGTCTCCACGAATGGCGAATCGACCCTGACAGGTGGGGCCGACCGGATACAGGGGGGAAGCGGAAACGACATCCTTTACGGTGACGGGGTGGTCGAAGGCGTGGACCTGGCGCTGCTGAAGGGCGGGAACGACACGATCCATGGCGGCGACGGCAATGACACGATCTACGGCGACGGGGCTGCGGACAGCTGGTATGACGACTGGTCCTTCGGCCGTATCGAGCTGCTTGGCGGCAAGGATCGGATTGTCGGCGGCAAGGGCGACGACGTCCTGTGGGGCGATGGCACGGCGAGCAACGGCGCCGAGCGGGTGATTGCAGGCGGCGCCGACACCTTCATCTTCAACGAACGCGACGGCCGGGACGTGATCATGGATTTCCGCAGCGCGGACGATGACCTTGTTCACCTCAACACCAGAAGACTGGCCTGGTCCGACCTTGATACCGACCGCAGCGGAAGGCTCGACGATGCCGACCGCTTCGTCCTTCTTGAAGACGGCGGCACCCGCATCGACTATGGCGCCGCCGGCGGGTTCAGCGGTCCGGGGCAGGACATCCTCATGGTGGCCGGTGTCACGGGGATGACGGCTTCGGACTTCCTGTTCGGCTGAACCGCAGGGAAGCCACGGTTCCCGCGAGAAGGCCTGAGCCTCGCCATTCCTGTCAGGAAAGATGGCGAGGCTTCCGGCCTGCATGGAGGCATCCGAACCGGGTCGGCTGAAACGGCGGCACATCTGTCCCAAGAAGGCGCAGGAATACAGCAATGCGTCCGCAGAGAGGGCTGGCCGATTCCGCCATCGCAAGCCGCACCGGCCTGGCGCATGGGAAGCAGGAATTGATCAGCCACCCTGCAAGCCTTGTCAGCACGCCGGACAATGAACTGAAATAACTTACAAAACGCGAGGTTTGGTAGGCCCGGAGGGCAGGACGTAAGTCCCGCCTTTCAAGGCACTACGCTGGCGAACCCTGAAAAACTCGCCACTGAAAAGACTGTCGAAAACCTGCCAATGGCGAACCTATCAGGGGTCGCTGAAACCGAAAACCCCGGCGCGCTGGCGGGCGCAACCGGGGCTAATCAGCATAGCAGTGCTTTCACCGACAATCATACTCTGAACCGCCTGCGGACTGCAAGCGCCCTAGCCTGTGCAGTCGCAGCCTGTGACCCGGACGACCGTGTTCTCTTCTTGGAGCGTCTGCTGGAGGAACTACGCCCCGGCTGGCCGCAGGTGCCGTTCCTCTGCGGCCTGATGGAAGAGGCCGCGTTCTGGGCTGATCGGGCGAGCCGGGCCGAGCTGAAAGCCTACTGCCTCGCCAGCTATCAGCGGATGACGCCCGCCGATCAGGCCGCGTTCCTCGGCTACGTCCAGCAGAGGGAGGCGGCGTGATGGGCTTCCATGAAATGGCCGCCATCGACAAGCGTTACCGCGAGGAAGTCGGGTATCGACCCCGGCCCAATCTGTTCGGCCGGGCGCTGGACCTAGCGGGCGCTATCCGCCCCTCACACAAGATCAAGCCGGTTCTGGAAAGCCGCTATCTGGTGAAGGGATGGCTCGACCGGGGCGCGTTCAGCGTCGTCTACGGCGAGTCCAACGTGGGCAAGACCTTCCTTGCCATGGACATCGCGATCCATGTTGCGGCCGGCGAGGACTGGCACGGGCACCGCGTCCCTTCGGACGAGAAGTGGGCCGGGCCGGTGATCTACGTCGCCAGCGAAGGCGGGACCGGAATCAACAACCGCTTGGAGGCCATGCGCCGCACTCAGCCAGAACTGATGAAGCGCGTGGACGAGAACGGCGACCTCTGCATCCTGGCTGCGCCGATTGATCTCTGCACCGCCGAGGACGCGACCTATCTGTCCGAGGCGATCAATCAGGACTTCGACAACAAGCCGTCCCTGATCGTGATCGACACCCTCGCTCGTGCAATGGGCAACGGCGACGAGAACACCGCCAAGGACATGGGACAGTTCGTCCGCAGCGTGGACCACCTGCGCGAGGCGACCGGCGCCCATGTCATGGTGATCCACCACAGCGGCAAGGACGCCAGCAAGGGCGCGCGAGGCTCTGGCAGCCTGCGAGCAGCCGCCGACACCGAGATCGAGCTGACGCGGACCGATGGCATCATCATGGCGGAAACCCGCAAGCAGCGGGACATGCCCTGTGACGCCGTGTTCGCCTATCAGCTCAAGAGCGTGTTCCTCGGCTTCGATGATGACGGCGACAAGGTGACCAGCGCAGTCGTGGCACCCGCCGAGCCGGTGAACCGAAAGAACCGTGTGAAGCTGACCGGCACCGACAAAATCGGGCTGCAAGCTCTGTCGGATGCTCTGGCCGAACATGGAGAGGTCAAGCACGGGGAAATGTTCCCGCGTTCCCGGCAGTGCGTTCCCCTAGAGCGGTGGCGGGAGTTCTGCGACCGGCACAGCCTTTCCAACGGAGAAGGCGACAGCAGCAAACGGACGGCCTTCCACAAGCTCAAGAACCGCCTGCAAGACAAGGAGATCGTCCGCATCGTGGATGGCTTTGTCTGGAAGGTCGAGCCTGAGGATAGCCGTTCCCCCCGTTCCCCGACCGTTCCCGAGAACGAAGGGAACGCCGGTCATGCTGCCGTTCCCACCGTTCCCGCGCTCTATAAGAGCGGGAACGAGGGAACGCTGACCCAGCCGGGCATCGAACCTCCTGTCCTTTACCCAGCCATGACAACTGACCCTGACGCTTTCGACCCGGAGATGTGGAAGTGACCGATTTCACAATTGAGAAACTGACCGTCATCGACGGCGAACCGAACTACGCAGGCAACAGGCTGCTGGCCTCGTTCACTGTGGTCATGCCGTGGATTACCATTCGCGGCTGCGTCCTAGTCGAGAAGGCAACCGGCATCGTTCGGGCCTACGGACCATTGGGCAAGACGCCTCGTGGACACGCAGCCAGTGCCGAACTGACGGACGCCACTCTGGCACGGGCGATCACGCGCAGGGCCGCGGTCATCTATGGCGCCTACACTGGCCGCGAGGTCTCGGACGAATGACGACGTGCCTCTCCGTAGGGGAGTCGAACCTCCGCAGCAGCCGCACCCTAGGCCGGGGGGGTGGTCCTGAACTTTCGCCCCTTTCAGGGGACCGGCGCGGGGGGCTTCGCGCAAGATATGATCGAATTGGAGATTTTCGGTAACCATCCGGTGTGGGCCGCAGATGGGCGCTGT
>NZ_JAUNPC010000003.1:46929-72064 GCF_030536915.1 Paracoccus sp. (in: a-proteobacteria) | reverse complement strand
TGCCAGACCTGCGAGCGGCGCGACATCGATTTCGGCGGCTGCCGCTGTCAGGCGATGGCGATCGCGGGAAACGCGCGGGCGACCGATCCGGTCTGCCGCCGCTCGCCCTTCCGCGCAAAGCTGGACGCGCTGATCGAGGCCGAGACGAGCGCCCCGCCGCCTGCCTTCGAATACCGCCGGATGCCGCGCTAACGGCTGCGGCGGGTGGCCGCCAGCAGGCGGGCATGGCCGAGGGTGAACAGCCCGAATGCCGCGATCCATGACAGGCCCGACAGCATGACAAGGGCATCGTAGGCTGCAAAATCCGCCGCTGCCCGTGCCACCGTCGCCAGCATGATGGCGACGAAGCTGAGGGTGGCGGTCAGGTCGGCGTCAGTATCAGCGCCTGTGTGGCTGCGGCTGGCGCGGGTCATCACGGCCAGCATCTCGCCCCCGATGGCGCCGATGGCAAGGACGTGCAGCGCGGCGGCATGGCTCATCCAGCCCATGGCTGTTGCGGCAATGGCGGCGAATCCCAGCGCGACCATTAGGTAGCCGCCGTGCAGCGCCAGCACCATCGGTTCGGCGACGTGCCAGCCCCGCCAGCGGAGAAGCCGCATGAGGTTCAGGGCGGCGGCAGCAAGGGCTGCCAGCATGAGGACCTGGTTTTCAGGCCAGCCAACCCACAGGACCAATGCCGCCAGCGACACCACAATTGTCAGTTCATCGAAGCGGTCGGCAGGCGCAGGCCGTGCCGCGCGCTTCATGCGTGCGAGCCAATTGCGGGTGAAGCTGGGCGTGATCCGCCCGCCAACGATCAGGATCAGGGCGATGAAGCCCGCGACCGCCGCCCGTGCGGCGGTCCTCGGGTCGCCGCCACCAAGCACCGCCGCGTGAAAGCCGATGTTGGCAAGAGCGATCAATCCCACCAGCCCCACGATCTTGAGGTCGCGCCATTTGCAGCCCGCGACGATCTCTCTCAGGAACACCGCCGCCATGACCGGCAGGAACAGCGCCTCGACCGTAACCGCGAGCCACAGCGCATTCAGCGGAAAGGTCAGCATCAGCCTTCCCGCCAGCCACAGCGCCGCCAGCGCCATCAGCGGCGGGCCCGACACCGGCATCCGCCCCGTCCAGTTCGGCACCGCCGTCATCAGGTATCCCGCCAGCACCGCCGAGGCGAAGCCGAAGAGCATCTCGTGCATGTGCCAGTTCGCGGCGCCATAGGCTCCGCCCGGTTCCGCAAGCCCGGCAAGGGTCGCGACCCACAGCGCCATCGCCGCGACTGCCCACAGCCCGGCCCCGAGAAAGAACGGCCGGAACCCGTAGGAGAACAGCACCGGCCCGGTGTCGGCCAATCCTCGCGGGATGCCGCCCGGCCGGCGCGGGGGTGATTTCGTCGCCATGATCCGCTTGTCCGTGATTGTCGGCAGGCACCATCGGCTTGTGGTGACAGCGGCACAAGCCGCTCAGCCAGCGCCCTGCGCCCGCCGCATCTGCCATTGCCGGCGCAGGAAGGCCGCGATGAAACCCGCCGTCAGGACAAGGATGATCGTGGGCGCGGGCGCGCTGTCGAGGAAGAAGCTGGCGTAGACCCCGGCCAGCATTCCCCCCGTGCAGACCCCGACCGCCACCACCAGCATCTGCCCGAAGCTGCGGGCCAGCAGAAAGGCGGTGGCCCCCGGCGCGATCAGCAGACCGACGGCGAGGATCAACCCGGTCGCCGTCAGCGTCGCCACGATGGTCAGCGACAGGATCGTGAGCAACCCGTAGTGCAGCAGCCCGACTCTCAGCCCCGAGGCCCTCGCCTGCGCCGGGTCGAAGGCGTGCAGCATCAGGTCCTTCCACTTCAGCGCCAGCGCCGCCGTGACGAAGACCGAGATCAGCCCCGCCGTCCACAGGTCGCCCGGCTGCACCCCCAGCATGTTGCCGAACAGGATATGATCCAGATGCACGTCCGAGGTGATCGCCGTGTAAAGCACGATCCCCAGTCCGAACATGCCGGAAAAGACGACGCCCATCACCGTGTCCTGCTTCACCCGGCTGTTCTCGGCCAGGTAGCCGGTCGCCACCGAGGTCAGCATCCCCGCCGCGAAGGCGCCCAAGATCAGCGACAGGCCGAGGACATAGGCCAGCACGATCCCCGGCAGCACCGCATGGCTGACGGCATCCCCCATCAGCGCCCAGCCCTTCAGCACCAGAAAGCAGGACAGCAGCGCCGTCGGGACCGAGACGATCAGCGCGATGAGAAAGGCGTTCTGCATGAAGCCGAACTGGAAGGGGGAAAGCAGCGTCTCGATCACGATGCAGCCCTTGCGCGGGCGCGGGCAGCCAGCAGCCCGTGCTTGGGCGCCCAGATGAAGGCCGAAAGGAACACCAGCGTCTGCAGGCAGACGATGATCCCTCCCGTCGCGCCGTCGAGGAAATAGCTGAGATAGGCCCCGACGAAGCTCGTGACCGTGCCGATGGCGACCGACAGCGCGATCAGGCGCGGGAAGCGGTCGGTGAGCAGATAGGCGGTGGCGCCGGGCGTCACCACCATCGCGATGACAAGGAACGCGCCCACCGTCTGCATCGCCGCCACCACGCAGGCCGACAGCAGCACGAAGAACACGCCCTTCAGCAGCCGCGGGCGCAAGCCGATCGTCCTTGCGTGCGATTCGTCGAAGAAGACCACCATCAGGTCCTTCCACTTCGCCAGCAGCACGGCGAGCGAGACGAAGCCGATTATGGCAAGTTGTGCCGTGTCTGCAGGCGTGATCGCCAGGATGTTGCCCATGGTGATCGTCTGGACCGAGATCGCGACCGGGTTCAGCGAGACCATGAACAGCCCCAGCCCGAAAAAGCCGGTGAAGATCAGGCCGATCACTACATCGGGTTTCAGCCCCGAGCGGTCCGACAGGAACAGCATCGCCGCCGCCGCCAGCCCGCCCGAGATGAAGGCCCCCAGAGCGAAGGGCAGCCCCAGCATATAGGCTCCGGCGACCCCCGGCACGACGGAATGGGACAGCGCGTCCCCGATCAGCGACCAGCCTTTCAGGATCAGGTAGGCCGACAGGAAGGCACAGACGCCGCCCACCAGCGCCGAGACCCACATGGCATTGGTCATGTAGCCGTAGGTGAAGGGTTCCAGCAGGATCATGCGTCGGCCCCCGGATCGCGGGTGCGGGTGCGGTTGCCGTAGCGCACCAAGGGGCGTTCGTCGTCGGACAGGATGGTGACGTGGCGCGGGTCGTCGTCGTCATGCAGCACGTCACCGCCCAAGGTGAAGTGCCGCAGCACGCCGCCGAAGGCGAGTTCCAGGTTCTCGCGCGTGAAGGTCGTCTCGGTCGGGCCATGGGCCAGTACGGTGCCCTTGACCAGCACCACCCGGTCGCAGAACTCGGGCACCGACCCGAGGTTGTGGGTGGAGACCAGCATCACCCGGCCCTCGTCCCGCAGCTCTCCCAGAAGCTGGATGATGCGGTCCTCGGTGCCCACGTCCACGCCGGTGAAGGGCTCGTCCAGCAGGATCACCCGGCCGTCCTGGGCGATGGCGCGGGCAAGGAAGACGCGCTTTCGCTGCCCGCCCGAAAGCTCTCCGATCTGGCGGTGGCGCAGGTCGGCCATGCCGACGCGGGCCAGCGCCGCATCCACCGCGGCACGGTCCCTGGCCGAGGGGCGGCGCAGGAAGCCCATATGGCCGTATCGGCCCATCATCACCACGTCCTCGACCAGCACGGGGAAGGTCCAGTCCACCTCCTCGGCCTGCGGGACATAGGCGACGAGATTGCGGCGCAGCGCCTGCCCGACGCCCATCCCCAGCAGCCGGATCTCGCCCGCGGCGACGGGGACGAAGCCCATGATCGCCTTGAACAGCGTGGACTTGCCCGCGCCGTTCACGCCGACCAGCGCCGTGACCGTGCCCTGCGGGATCTCGAACGAGGCATGGCGCAGCGCCGTGTGGCCGTTGCGATAGGTCACCGTCAGGTCCTGCGCGACGATGCCGGGGTCTTCCGCAAGCGGGATCGAGGGCATCGGTCAGTCCTGTTCCGCGATCCCGGCCGCCAGCCCGTCCGCGATGGTCTGCGCCGTCACGCGCATCAGGTCCAGATAGCTCGGGACCGGGCCATCGGGTTCCGACAGGCTGTCCACATACAGCATACCGCCATAATGGGCGCCCGTCTCGCGCGCGACCTGCTGGGCCGGGGCCTGGCTGACGGTGCTTTCGCAGAAGACGGCGGGGATGTCGTTCTCGCGCACGCCGTCGATCACCTGCCGGACCTGACGGGGCGTCCCCATCTGGTCGGCGTTGATCGGCCAGAGATACAATTCCTTCATCCCGAAGTCCCGCGCGAGGTAGCTGAACGCCCCCTCGCAAGTCACGAGCCACCGTTGCGGTTCCGGGATCGCCGCGATCTGCGCCTTCAAGGGTTCCAGCGCGGCGGTCAGCTCGGCCTTGTAGCTTTCGGCATTGGCCGCATAGGTCGCGGCATTGGCCGGATCGACCTTCGCCATGGCGGCGGCGATGTTGTCCACGTAGATCAGCGCATTGCCCACGCTCATCCAGGCATGGGGGTTGGGCTTGCCCTCGTAGTCCCCGCCCGAGATCGGCATCGGCTCGATCCCCTCGCTGACCGTGGCCGAGGGCACGTCCTTCAGGTTCGACAGGAACTGCTCGAACCAGCGTTCGAGGTTCAGCCCGTTCCACAGGATCAGGTCGGCGTCCTGCGCCCCCACGATGTCCTGCGGCGTTGGCTCGTATCCATGCACCTCGGCGCCGGGCCGGGTGATCGAGACCACCTCGGCCGCCTCGCCCGCCACGTGGCGGGCCATGTCGGCGATGACGGTGAAGGTGGTGGCGACCTTCATCCGTTCCTGCGCCTGCGCCCCCCCTGCGGTCAGCGCCAGCGCCATCGTTGCAGCCAGAAGACGTTGGATGCCCGGGGCCATGTTCTCTCCTTCCGCTTCTGCGGCATGTAAATGCAACGCATTCGCATCTGTCAAGCGGGATGAGAGCCATTCTCATTTGTTGCCCGCCGCATCGGGCCGGGCTATCGTCGCCTCATCTGCAGGAAGGGCGGCATGAGCGCGCATAATCCCGATTTTGCCCAGGCGCTGCGCGATGCGGGGCTTCGCGTGACGCAGCAGCGGATGGTGCTGCTGGCGATCCTGATGGATTCCGCCGACCACCCGAATGCCGACGAGCTGCTGGCGCGGGCGCGGGCGGTGGATGACTCGGTCTCGCTCGCCACCGTCTACCGCACGCTCTCGGCGCTGGAGGAGGCGGGGCTGATCCGCAAGCTGACGCTGGAAAGCGAGCCCTCGCGCTACGAGATCACGCCTGCGGCCGACCACGACCATGTGGTGGACATCGACACCGGCGAGGTGATCGAGATCGCCAGCGAGGAGATCGCCCGCCTGCGCCGCGAGATGCTGGAACGTCTGGGCTTCGAGATCGTCAGCCAGCACACCCTGATCCGCGCCCGGCGCATCAGGAAAAGCTGAACGTCTATTTCGGGGGGCTTCATCTTCATCGTGCGGATATCCTCGGGGATCGAGGTCTACGACGATGGGCAGACAACCCCCGATCCGGCGGTGCCGCAGACGCCACCGTCACCCCAGCGAGGCTGCCACTTCCCGCGCCTCGGGCCAGCCTGCCGCCTTGACGATCCCGCGCCGGGCCAGCGCCGCGCGGTTCGCGGGTTCGGTCAGCCGTAGGGTGAAGCTGATGCCCTCTATTCCGGTCAGCGCGATCCTCCGCCAGTCAAGGGGCGTCATGCCGTCACCGGCAGAGGGGCCGGAGGGAAGCCAGAGGGTCGGTCGGCTCATGTCCCTGAGGATCACCAGCCTGACGCCAGACCACAAGGAGGCACCGCAGGATGCCTTCTTCTCGACGCAAGGCGATCTGCCGGCAGGCTGCTCACGAACTGCCGCCGGTCGGAGGCCGGATAGCCGGGAAGGGCGGACGCCTCGCCACGCGCGCTGGCCCGTGCCACACTGGACCGTGGCACGCGTGGCTTCCCTGGCCGCACGGCACCTCGTGACCGGAGGCGACATGGACCGCCGCAGCTTCCTTGCCCTGACCTTGCCCGCGGCGCTGGCCGCGATGCCCGCCGTGGCACAGGCCCCGCCCTTCACCCTGCAGGCGGTCGCCCGGTTCGACCGCCCCTGGGCCATTGGCGTCCTGCCGGGCGGCTGGATGCTGGTGACGGAAAAGCCCGGCCGCATCTTCCTTGTCAGCCAGCGCGGCGAGAAGGTTCCGGTGGCGAATGTCCCGCGCGTGCTTGCATCCGGCCAGAACGGGCTCTTGGATATTGCGGCAAGTCCCGATTTCAACCGCTCGGGCCGCATCTTCTTCACCTATGTCGAGCCTGCGCAGGGCGGCCGGCTGGTGCTGGCCCGCGCGACGCTGGCGGTTTCCGGCAACCGCGCGGCGCTGGCCGATCTCGGCGCGCTCTGGCGGCAGGCGCCTGCGGGCGGTGGGGGCCAGCCCGGCGGCGTCATCGCCTTCGACCCGCAGGGACAGCACCTGTTCCTGACCGTGGGCGACCGGATGCAGCCGGCCGGCGCACAGGACCCGGATCAGGGCCGTGGCAAGATCCTGCGGCTGAACCTGGACGGCTCGACGCCCCGGGACAACCCTTGGGCGCGGCAGGGCGGCGTCCGGGGGCAGACATGGACCACGGGGCACCGCAATCCCTATGGCCTCGCCTTCGCGCCCGATGGGCGGCTCTGGTCGCACGAGATGGGGCCTCGGGGCGGGGACGAGCTGAACCTGATCCGCCCCGGCGCGAATTACGGCTGGCCGGTGGTGTCGAACGGCAGCCAGTATGACGGGCAACCGATCCCCGGCCATGCGACGCGGCCCGAGTTCGCGGGGCCGTCCCTATCCTGGACGCCCGTGATCTCGCCAGCGGGTCTTGTCTTCTATCAGGGCGCGCTGTTTCCGCGCTGGACCGGCTCGGCACTGATCGGCGCGCTGTCCGGGCAAGCATTGCTGCGGGTTGCCGTCACCCGCGACAGACGCGCGGCCGAGGCGGAACGCTGGAACCTGGGCGCCCGCATCCGCGACGTGGCGGTGTCCCCGGATGGCGCGGTCTGGCTGATCGAGGACGGCCGCGGCGCGCGGCTGCTGCGGCTGACGCCTTAGGCGGGCGGCGCGGTCGAGGCGCGCAGCACCAGTTCCGGCACCAGCACCTCGCGGGCGGCGATCGGCTCTCCGTTGATCCGGCGGATCAGGTTGCGGGCGGCGCTGCGGCCGAGGTCGCGCTTGGGCTGGCGGATGGTGGTGAGGGGCGTTGGCAGGTGGGCCACCCACTCGATCCCGTCGAAGCCGACCACCGACACGTCGCGCGGCACGTCGATGCCGTGGCGCTGCACCTCGCCCATGAAGCCCGCCGCCGATTCGTCGCTGAAGGCGACGATGGCCGTGGGACGCAGGGCAGGCGGCTCGGCCAGCCAGACCTGCGCCGCCCGCGTTCCCGACTGCAGCGAGAAGTCCCCCGGATAGCCTTGCGGCACCGTCTCCAGCACGCGGGCCAGTCCCTCCAGCCGCGCCTTGTGCAGCACATTCGCAGGTGGCCCGCCGATCCAGCCGATGCGGCTGTGCCCAAGCTCGCGCAGGTGCCGGGCGGCGAGTTCCGTCCCCAGCGCGTTGTCCAGCACGACGCAGGGGACCGCGCTGCCCTCGATCCATTCGCAGGCCATGACCAGCGGCGGCGCCTGCGGCAGCGCGGCAAGGTCCGCCTGCGTCACCTGCCCGTCCAGCAGGATGATCCCGTCGGCCCGCGAGGGGTCGAGGAAGCGGTCCAGCGCCCGGTGCCGCCCGCCTTCGTCCGTCGTGTCGCCCACCAGCAGGTCGAATCCCGCCGCGTTCAACTCCTGCCCCATCCCCGACAGGATCTTGGCGAAGAACGGATTGCCGAGGTTCGGGACCAGCGCCACCACCGCGCCCGTCCGCTGCTTGCGCAGGTTCCGCGCGGCCTGGTTCATCCGATAGCCGGTGGCGGCGACGGCCTGCATCACCGCCTCGCGCATGGCGGGCGACACGAGTTCCGGCCGCGACAATACCCGGCTGACCGTCGCGGGCGAGACTCCGGCCCGGCGGGCCACGTCGGTCAGGCGGACCTGAGAGGGCGCATCATGTGTCATGAGCGCAGGCTAGGGCCTGTTCACCATGCCTCGCAAGTCCATCAGATAGTTCTTGAAAACGATTTCATCCCGTGCTTGCCTTTCCCTCGGGTGGAGGAGGAAGAATGCGGATGATCAAGGGCCCCGGCCTGTTTCTGGCGCAATTCGTGTCGGATCAGGCCCCCTTCAACGACTGGCGGTCCATCACTGCCTGGACGGCTTCGCTGGGCTACAAGGGGGTGCAGGTGCCCTCGGGCGATACGCGGCTGTTCGACCTGGACCGGGCGGTAGCCTCGCAGGACTGGCGCGACGAGTTCCTGGGGATCGCCCGCGAGAACGGCGTCGAGGTGACCGAGTTGTCCTGCCACACGCAGGGCCAGCTTGTCGCCGTCCATCCGGCCTATGACGCCGCCTTCGACGCCTTTGCGCCCAAGGAGCTGCGCGGCAACCCCAGGGCGCGGCAGGAATGGGCCGTCGATCAGGTCGGCAGGACCATCCGCGCCAGCCGCCTGCTGGGGCTGGACGCAATGGCGACCTTCTCGGGCGCTTTGGCCTGGCCGTATGTCTATCCGTGGCCGCAGCGGGCGCCGGGGCTGGTGGAAACCGCCTTCGACACGCTGGCCGACCGCTGGCGGCCCCTGCTGGACATGGCCGAGGAAAACGGCGTCGATGTCTGCTATGAGATCCATCCGGGCGAGGACCTGCATGACGGCGTCACCTTCGAGATGTTCCTCGATCGCGTGGGCCAGCACCGCCGAGCGAACATGCTCTATGACCCGTCTCATTACGTGCTGCAGCAGCTCGACTACCTGCAGAACATCGACATCTACCACGACCGCATCCGCATGTTCCATGTGAAGGACGCCGAGTTCCGCCCCACCGGCCGGCAGGGCGTCTATGGCGGCTATCAGCCCTGGGTGGACCGCGCAGGCCGCTTCCGCAGCCTCGGTGACGGGCAGGTGGACTTCGCACAGGTGTTTTCCAAGCTCGCGCAGTACGATTTTGCCGGCTGGGCGGTGGTCGAATGGGAATGCGCGCTGAAGCATCCCGAAGACGGTGCGCGGGAAGGGGCCGAGTTCGTCCGCCGCCACATCATCCGCACCACGCCACAGGCTTTCGACGACTTCGCCGCGCAGGGGACGGACCGTCCAGCCATTGCCGCCGCATTGGGACTGTCATGAGCCAGCCGATCCGCCTCGGCATGGTCGGCGGCGGCGAGGGCGCCTTCATCGGCGCCATCCACCGCATCGCCGCGCGGATGGACGGGCAGTTCCGGCTGTTGGCCGGGACGCTGTCATCCGATCCCGCGCGGGCCAAGGCTTCGGCGCGGGCGCTTGGGGTGGAACGCAGCTATGCCGATTTCCGGCGGATGGCGGCCGAGGAGGCCGCGCACCCCGACGGGATCGAGGCGGTCGCCATCGTCACGCCCAACCACCTGCACGCGGCGGTGGCCGTGGCCTTCCTCGACGCAGGCATTCATGTCATCTGCGACAAGCCCTTGGCCGCCACGCAGGATCAGGCGCGGCAGATCGCCGAGGCGGCGGCCCGCAGCCGGGCACGGTTCTTCCTGACCCACAACTACTGCGCCCATCCGATGGTGCGAGAGGCCCGCGCCATCGTGGCCGAAGGCGACATCGGCACGCTGCGGCTGGTGCAGGCCGAGTTCCTGCAGGGCTGGCTGTCCGAGGATGTGCGCTCGAAACAGGCCGACTGGCGCACCGATCCCGCGCAGGCGGGGGCGGGGGCGCTGGGCGACATCGGCACCCATGCCTGGCAGCTTGCGGCTTTCGTCACCGGGCAGGTGCCGGACAGCATCTCGGCCGACCTCTCCAGGATGGTGCCGGGTCGCCGCGTCGATGACGATGCGCGGGTGGCGCTGCGCTATGCCTCGGGCGCCAAGGGGGGCTTGTGGTGCAGCCAGGTCGCCGTGGGACAGGAGGGCGGGCTATCGCTGCGACTGTTCGGCACTGAGGCTTCGCTGGAATGGCGGCTGGACAACCCTGAGCGGCTGGTGATGACCACGGCGGATGGGGTCGCCCATGTGCTGACGCGGGCGCGGGACCGCTCGGGGTCGTCCCGCACGCCGCCGGGGCATCCAGAGGGCTATCTGGAGGCCTTTGCCAATCTTTATACCGACATCGCCGCCGTGATCCAGGGCGACGAGACGCATGGGGACCGCATTCCCGGCCTTGCGGACGGGCTGTCCGGCATGGCGTTCATTGCCGCCGCGCAGGAGTCGGCCGCACGGGACGGCGCATGGGTCAGGGTGCAGCCGTGACGCCGGTTCTTGTGCTTCAGGCCGTCACCAAGAGCTTCGGCCCTGTCGAGGTTCTGCATGGCGTCGATCTGGCCCTGAACGCGGGCGAGGTCCATGCGCTGATCGGCGAGAACGGCGCAGGCAAGTCCACGATCATGAAGATCCTCGGCGGCTTCCTTGCGCCGACTACGGGGCAGGTGCTGCTGGACGGCCAGCCCGCCCGCTTCCGCAGCGGACCCGAGGCCGAGGCGGCGGGGATCGTGGTGATCCACCAGGAGTTCAACCTCGTCCCCGATCTGTCAGTCGCCGCCAACATCTTCCTCGGCCGCGAGCTGACGCGCGGCGCAAGGCTGGATCACGCGGCCATGCGCGAGAGGGCGGCGGACCTGCTCAAGCGGCTGGACACCAGGATCAGCCCCGACGCGCCGATCCGCGCCCTGTCCGTGCCCGATCGGCAGATGGTCGAGATCGCCAAGGCGCTGTCGCGTCAGGCCCGCGTCCTCATCATGGACGAGCCCTCGGCCGCGCTGACCCACCGAGAGGTGGACGCGCTTTATACCCAAGTCGACCGGCTGCGGGCGGAAGGCGTGGCGCTGATGTTCTGCTCGCACCGGCTGGACGAGGTCGCGCGGCTGGCCGACCGCATCACGGTCCTGCGCGACGGCCATGTGGTGCGCCGGGCGCTGCGGGGCGAACTGACCGAGGAGGGCATGGCCAGTGCCATGGTCGGGCGGGAACTCTCCGATATCTTCCCGCCCAAGGACACGGCACCGGGCGAGGAACTGCTGCGGGTGGAGCGCCTGTCCGTTCCCGGCAATGTCGCGGTCCATGACGTCAGCCTGACCCTGTGCCGGGGCGAGGTGCTGGGGATCGCGGGTCTTGTCGGTTCCGGTCGCACCGAACTGGCCGAGGGCATCGCCGGGCTGCGCGCCTCGACGGGCAGGGTCCATGTCATGGGCCGACCCGTCGCCATCCGCCATCCACAGGACGTCACGGCAGCGGGCATTGCCTATCTGACCGAGGACCGGAAGGAAGCCGGGCTGCTGCTCGACAAGCCTTTGACCGAGAACCTGACGCTTGCGGCGCTGGGCCGCTTCGGCTTCCGCATCGACCGTAATCGCGAAGCACAAGCGATGGAGGACGCCACGCGCCGCTTCGACATCCGCGCGGCATCGGCCGCAATGCCCGCGGGGGCGCTGTCGGGCGGCAACCAGCAGAAGCTGCTGCTGGCCAAGACCATGCTGACCGAGCCTGACATCGTCATCATCGACGAACCCACCCGTGGCATCGACGTCGGCACCAAGCAGCAGATCTATCGCTTCGTCCGCGAACTCGCGCTGGCTGGCAAGGGCGTCATCGTGATCTCGTCGGAACTGCCTGAGGTGATGGGCTTGGCCGACCGCGTGCTGGTCATGCGGCAGGGCCGCCTTGCCGGAGAAGTCGCGGGCGAGGCCATCACCGAGGAAAACATCGTTCGCCTCGCGATGGGCGTTGCCGGGGAACAGGCTGCATGAGACGCATCGACCTGCATGTCCTCGGGCCGCTGCTGGCGCTGGTTGCGCTGTTCATCCTCGGCGCGCTGCTGAACCCGGCCTTCCTCGCGCCCGCGAACCTGTCCAACGTGGCGGCGCGCTCGGCCTTCACCGGGCTGATCGCCATCGGCATGACCTTTGTGATCACGCAAGGGGGCCTAGACCTGTCGGTGGGGTCCATGGCGGCCTTTCTCGCCGGCATCGCGATCATGGCGATGAATGCGTTGGCCCCGATTACCGGGGCGAACTGGGGGACGGTGCTATTGGGGATGGGCGTGGCGCTGGGCGGGGGCATTCTGGCCGGGATGCTGAACGGCACGCTCGTCACCCGCTGGGGGATCGAGGCCTTCATCGTCACGCTGGGCACCATGGGCATCTTCCGCAGCCTCGTCACATGGCTTGCGGACGGGGGCACGCTCAGCCTCGGCTCGGACCTGAGGGCGCTGTACCGGCCTGTCTATTTCGGCGGCATCGGCTGGGTCACATGGCCCATCATCGTCTTCGCCATCGCCGCGGTCTTCGGCGAATGGACGATGCGCCACACCCGCTTCGGCCGCCATGTCGAGGCGATCGGCTCGAACGACCGCGTCGCCCGCTATTCCAACGTCAACGTGGAACGGGTCCGGCTGGCCACCTACGTCCTGCTGGGCGCGCTGGTCGGGCTGGCGACCATCCTCTACATCCCGCGCCTCGGCTCGGCCTCGGGATCCACCGGAACGCTGTGGGAGCTTGAGGCCATCGCCGCCGTCATCATCGGCGGCACCGCGCTGAAGGGCGGGCGGGGCCGGGTCTGGGGCACGGTAGTCGGCGTCCTGATCCTGTCCCTGATCGACAACATCCTGAATCTGGCGGACTTGGTCAGCCCCTATCTGAACGGGGCGATCCAGGGCGTCATCATCGTGCTCGCCGTCGTCTTGCAGCGGGAAAAACGGTCCGCTGAATAGCGGCCATCCTTGGGGAGGAAGAAATGATCCGTCGCAATCTGCTGAAACTGCCGCTGGCGGCCGCGGCGCTGTCGCTGGCCACAGGCGCCGCCTTCGCGCAGGAGGCCGAGACACGGGTGATCGGCGTGTCGATCCCGTCCGCCACCCACGGCTTCATGGGCGGGCTGAACTGGCATGCGCAGGACACAATCAAACGTCTGGGAACGGTCTATCCGAACCTCGAATTCGTGCTGGCGACGGCAGGGGATGCCGCCAAGCAGGTGTCCGACATTGAGGACATGCTGGCCACCCGCAACATCGACGGGCTGGTGGTGCTGCCCTTCGAGTCCGAGCCGCTGACCGACCCCGTCAAGCAGGTGAAGGCCGCGGGCAGGTTCGTGACCGTGGTGGACCGGGGGTTGGCCGAGGAGGGGATCGAAGATCTGTATGTCGCCGGCGACAACACCGCCTTCGGCCGGGTCGCGGGCGAATATTTCCGCGACAACCTGCCGGCTGGCGCGAAGATCGTCGTGCTGCGCGGCATCCCGACCACGCTGGACAACGAGCGGGTCGAGGCCTTCCAGGCGGCGCTGGAGGGGTCCGACAAGGAAATCCTCGACATGCAGCACGGCAACTGGAACCGCGACGACGCCTTCAACGTGATGCAGGATTACCTGGCGAAGTATCCTAAAATCAACGCGGTCTGGGCGGCGGATGACGACATGGCCGTGGGCGTGCTGGAAGCCATCGCCCAGGCGGGCCGCGAGGACCAGATGGTCGTCGTCGGCGGCGCGGGCATGAAGGACATCGTCAAGCGCATCATGGACAAGGACCCGCAACTGCCGGTGAACGTGACCTATCCTCCAGCGCTGATCTCCTCCGCGATCGAGATGACGGCGCTGCATTTCGTGTCGAACGCGCCGATGGCGGGCCGCTACATCATCGGCAGCCAGCTCATCACGCCCGAGAACGCGGAACAGTTCTACTATCCCGACAGCCCGTTCTGACGCGCTAACCGCCCTTGCATCCCTGTTCGCAGGCGCCGAGAGCGGCCACGAACTGAAGCACCTGCGGGCCGATGCCTTCGACGATCACCCGGACGCCCTTGGCGTTCGGGTGGATGCCGTCCGGCTGCATCAGCGACAGCGGATCGCGGGCCGCGACGATGGGGTCCAGCATCGAGGGGACCAGCGGCACCTCGTAGGTCCGCGCAAGGTCGGTATAGACGCCGTTGAACGCCGCCTGGAACTCGGCCCCGTAATTCGCGGGCGCGCCGATGCCGATCAGCATCGCTGGAACCTCTGCCTTCTGCGCGGCGTCGAGGATGCCGGAAAGGTTCCTGCGGCTCACGGCCGGGTCGATCCCCCGCAGCAGGTCGTTGCCGCCCAGCGCCACGATCATGCCCCCCACCTCGGGCGTCAGCGTCCAGTCCACGCGGGACAGCCCGCCCGCCGTGGTGTCGCCCGACACGCCCGCGTTGACCAGCGTGACCTCGGCCCCGCGTTCCCGCAGCCAGTCCTGCAGTTGCGGGACCAGCCCGTCCTGTTGCGGCAGGCCGTAGCCCTGCGTCAGGCTGTCGCCCAGCGCGGCCACCGTCACCGGCTGGCCCCAGGCGGGCAGGGCAGACAGAAGCGTGATCCCGATCATGCGTGCAAGCATTGCAGTCCTCCGTTTCGCCCGGACATAATGTCCCCGCGAGGCGATGGCACCGGCACGGCGGTCACAACCTTGCACATTCGCCGCCCCAGCGCGGACCCCTGAATGGAGACGCGCGATGCCGGACCCCGTCCTGTCCCTCGATGATGTGCGCCTGACCCTGCGGTCGGGCGCCGGTCCGGTCGACATCCTGCACGGCATCACCCTTGCAGTGCAGCCGGGCGAGACGGTCGGGATGGTCGGGCCGTCCGGCTCGGGCAAGTCCTCGCTGCTGATGCTGATGGGCGGGCTGGAACAGGCGACGGGCGGGCGGGTCCGCGCCCTGGGCCACGACCTGACCGCGATGAACGAGGATGCGCTGGCCCGTTTCCGCCGCGACCACATGGGCATCGTCTTCCAGAGCTTCCACCTGATCCCGACCATGACCGCCCTGGAAAACGTGGCCGTCCCGCTTGAGCTTGCCCATGCGCCCGACGCGCTGGCGCGCGCGCGCGAGGGGCTTGCGGCCGTGGGGCTTGCCGGGCGCGCGCATCATTATCCGTCGCAGCTTTCGGGGGGCGAGCAGCAGCGGGTGGCGCTGGCCCGCGCCCTGGCCCCGCGACCCGCGATCCTGCTGGCGGACGAGCCGACCGGCAACCTCGACGAGACGACCGGCGCGCAGATCGCGGACCTGCTGTTCGGCATGGTGCGCGACAGCGGCACGACGCTGGTGATGGTGACGCACGCGCCGGAAATCGCTGCCCGCTGCGCCCGCATCATCCGCCTGCGCGATGGCCGGCTGGAGCAGGGGGCATGACCACCCTGCGCCTTGCCTGGACCCTCGCCCGCCGCGAGATGCGGGGCGGGCTTGCCGGCTTCCGCATCTTCCTGACCTGCCTTGCGCTGGCGGTGGCGGCGCTGGCGGCGGTCGGAACCGTGCGCGCCTCGATCGAGGCGGGGCTGGCGCGCAATGGCGCCGCGCTGCTGGGGGGCGATGCCGAGGTCGAGCTGACCTACCGCTTCGCCACCGACGCCGAACGCGCCGCGCTGGACCGGATCGCCTCGGCAGTGTCCGAGACGGCCGAGTTCCGGTCCATGGTCACCGTCCTGCGCGACGGGCAGAGCGAACGGGCGCTGACGCAGGTGAAGGCGGTGGACGACGCCTATCCGCTGGTCGGCACTGTCCGGCTGTCCCCGCCCATCCCATGGGACCAAGCGCTTTCGCCCGGCGGCACACCCGGCGCGGTGATGGAGCGGGTACTGGCCGAGCGGCTCGGCCTTTGCCCCGGCGACGGCTTTCGGCTGGGCGAGCAGGAGTTCACGCTGACCGCCATCCTTGACAGCTTTCCCGACAATGCGGGGGAAAGCCTCGCGCTTGGTCCCATCACCATTCTCCGCCGTGCGGATCTGGCGCAAAGCGGGCTGCTGGGGCCGGGGACGCTGTTCGAGGCGCAATACCGGCTGCTGCTGCCTGCCGGCACCGACCTCGGCACCGCGCGGGCGCAGGCGATGGCTGCGCTGGAGGGCGCAGGCGCCCGCTGGCGCGATGCGCGAGACGGGGCGCCGGGGCTTTCGGGCTTCGTGGACCGGCTGGGGGCCTTCCTGATCCTGATCGGTCTGTCGGGCCTTGCGGTCGGCGGGGTCGGCGTCTCGGCCGCCGTCCGCGCATGGCTGGACGCGAAGCTGCCGGTGATCGCCACGCTCAAGTCCCTGGGCGCCAGCCGCCGGGTGATCTTCCTCACCTACCTGATCCAGATCGGTTTGATGACCGCGCTCGGGATCATGCTGGGGCTGGCGCTGGGCGCCTTGCTGCCCTTGCTGCTGGCCCCGGTGATCGAAGCGCGCCTGCCGATGCCGGCAGCCTTCGGCGTCTTTCCCGGACCGCTGGCCGAGGCTGCGCTTTACGGCGCATTGGCCGCCCTTGCCTTTGCGCTGTGGCCGCTGGCCCTGGCGGCCGACACCCGCGCGGCAGTCCTGTTCCGCTCGGCCGTGGACGCGGGGCGCAGGGTGCCGCGACCCCGCTATCTGGCAATGATCGCCGTTCTTGCGGGTCTGTTCCTGCTGGCCGCGGCGGGTTTCTCGGGCAACTGGCGGCTGACGCTCTGGACCCTTGGCGGGGTTGCCGGGACCCTGGCGCTGCTGGCGGTTGTCGCGCTGCTGGCGGCGCCGCTGGCCGGCGGGCTGATGCCGCTTGCCCGCCGCCGCCCGGCCCTGCGGCTGGCGCTGGGGGCGCTCAGGACGCAGCGGGGGGATGCCACGGGCGTCGTGCTGTCGCTGGGCCTCGGCCTCGCGGTGCTGGCAGTGGTGGGCCAGATCGACGGCACCCTGCGCCGGGCAATCGAATCGGAAATGCCGGGCGTCGCGCCGTCCTTCTTCTTCGTCGACGTGCAGCCCGACCAGATCGGGGACTTCCTGGATCTTGCCCGCGGCAACCCCGCCGTCAGCCGCGTCGAGGCCGCGCCGATGCTGCGCGGCGTCGTCACCCGGATCAACGGCCGTCCGGCGGCCGAGGTGGCGGGCGATCACTGGGTCGTGCGGGGCGACCGCGGCCTGACCTATTCCGAAAGCCCGCCCTCGCGCACGACGATCACGGCGGGCGAATGGTGGCCCGCCGGTTACGACGGCCCGCCCCTGATCAGCTTTTCCGCCGAGGAGGCCGCCGAGATCGGCCTGTCGCTGGGCGACACCCTGACCGTCAGTGTCCTCGGCCGCGACATCACCGGCACCATCGCCTCGTTCCGGCAGGTGGAATTCAGGAACGCCGGCATCGGCTTCGTCATGTCGATGAACCCCGCCGCGCTGCAGGGCGCGCCGCATACCTGGATCGCCACCGTCTATGCCGGGCCGGAGGCCGAGACCGCCATCCTGCGCGAGATCGGCGACCGCTGGCCCAATGTCACCGCCATCCCCGTGGGCGAGGCCATCGAGCGGGTCGCGGACCTGCTGGCGGGCATCGGCGCGGCCGTGCGCTGGGGGGCAGCGGCCACGCTGGTCACGGGCTTTGCGGTGCTGGTCGGCACGGCGCTGGCCGCCGCCCGCGCCCGGCGATACGAAGCCGCGATCCTCAAGACCCTGGGCGCCAGCCGGGCGCTGATCCTGCGCAGCTTCGCGCTCAGGGCCGCGCTCTTGGGGCTGATCGCCGGCATCGCCGCGATCGCGGCCGGGGCCGTGGGTGGATGGGCGGTGGCGCGTTTCGTGCTGGACATCGACCATCGCGTGATCTGGTCCAGCGCCGTCATTCTGGTCGCCGGCGGCGTGATTGCGACGCTTGCGGCGGAACTGGCCTTCGCGCTGCGGGCGTTGACGGTCAGACCCGCCGCGATCCTGCGGTCCGAGTAACAGGCACGCGCGGCCCCCGCAGCCTGCAAGGAGGGCGTTCCCCTTTGCACTTCGATGATATGAACCACCCCGCCGGAATGATCCGCCCCCCTTCCATGGGCGTCTCGCCTGCGTTCCTGGCCGGGCGGCCGCTGCTGACGCTGGCCTTGGGCATCCTGCTGGTCAATGCCGCCGTGGTGCTGTGGCTGCTGTTTCTGGGCCGCGGCTTTCTGCCGCAAGACGTGCCGCTCGACTGGTGGAATCCCAGCACGGCCCTGTCCCACAACTCGCAGCATGTAGCCGACTTCTACTCGGCGCTGCACGCGATCTCGGGGGCGGCGCTGTTCTTCCTTGCACGGCGGCTGCGGCCCGGCTGGCGGGTCGGAACCCGCCTGCTGCTGGTGATCGCCTGCAGCGGCATATGGGAAATCGTCGAGAACACGCCCTGGGTCATCTCGCTGTTCAACGACCCCGCGGGGATTGATGTCTACGGGGGCGACAGCATCGTGAACGCGCTGAGCGACACGGGCTTTGTTGCCTTGGGCTTTCTGGCGGCGCATAATTTCCCCCGCTGGCTGGTCATCGCGGGTGGCGGGCTGGCCGAGATCGCCGTCGCCCTGATGATCCACGACGGATTTGTGCTTGGCACGGCCAGGATGATATTGCGCTGAGGGCCGATGGAATACCGCCGCGACCCGCGGCAGGAAGCGAGGGGACGTGAGGTCCAAGGGCGTCCGCAACGCACGTTTCGACGAACGGCGCGGCGAGCTGCTGGCGCGGCTGCGCGAACGCCTGCTGCTGCGCGACTCGGGCCGGCCCACCCTGCGCGAACTGGCGACGGCTGCAGGCTGCAGCGTGTCCACCCTGAACCATTACTTCGGCAAGCGCGACGACATCGTGGTGGCGGTCTTTGCCGATTCGGGCCGGCGCGGGCAGGGACAGTTCACGGCCACCCGGCAGGCGGGCCCCCAACTTGACGCCTCGGTCCGCGACGCGGCGGCCATGGCCTGGCGGGCGCTGACGCAACATGGGGTGGCGGATGCGCTGGCGATGGGCATGGTCGAGGGGATGCGGAACGATCTGCTCGGCCCCGCCTTCATCCACAGCATGTTCGAGCCTTTCGTCCTTGCCCTGACCGAGCGGCTGGATGCCCATGTCGCCCGCGGCCAGATGCGTCCGGTCGATACCCGCATGGCGGCGCTTGCGCTTGCCTCGCCCCTGCTGCTGGGGGCGCTGCACCAGGGGCAGCTTGGCGGCGCGCGGGACTATCCGCTGGACGGCGAGACGTTCCTGAACCATGTGGTGGAGGGTTTCCTGCGCGCCTATCGCGCAGGCTAGCCGGCGCTGGGGGACCATGAACGAGATCAAGGGCCGCAAGTCCGAGCATCTGGCGATCGTCGGCGCGGGAAAGGGCATCCAGCTTTCGCGCGCCAGCGGCTTCGACAACGTCCATTTCCTGCACGATGCCCTGCCGGAACTGGATTACGACGCCATCGACACCGGCACCGGCTTCCTGGGCCACCGGCTGTCCGCGCCGCTGATGGTGTCCGCCATGACCGGCGGCACCCCCGAGGCCGCCCGGATCAACCTGTCCATCGCCGAGGCTTGCGGCGCCCTTGGTCTGGCGCTTGCGGTCGGATCGCAGCGCATCGCCATCGAAGGCCGCGGAACGGGCGGGCTTGGCCCCGAGCTGCGCGCGCGGGCGCCGGATGTGCCGATCTTGGGCAATCTCGGGGCGGTGCAACTGCGGCGCGGGATGGGCGCGGACGAGGCGCGGCGGGCGGTCGAGATGCTGGAAGCCGACGCCCTGATGCTGCATCTCAACCCGCTGCAGGAGGCGATCCAGCCCGGCGGCGACCGGGACTTTTCGGACCTGCTGCCGCGGATCGAGGCGCTGGCCCGTGGCCTGCCGGTGCCCCTTGGCGTCAAGGAGGTCGGCGCGGGCCTGTCGGCCGATGTCGGGCGGCGGCTGATGGATGCGGGCGTCACGATCCTCGACGTGGCGGGGGTCGGCGGCACAAGCTGGGCGCGGGTCGAGGCCGAGCGCGGCGACGACCGCCTGCGCCGCATCGCCGCGCCCTTCTTCGACTGGGGCATCCCGACGGCCGGGGCGGTTTCCGCGATGGCCCCGGTCATGCGGCCGGGCACGGTGCTGATCGCCTCGGGCGGCATCCGCCACGGGTTGGACGTGGCCCGCGCGATCCGCCTAGGCGCGGCTCTGGCGGGACAGGCGGCAGGCGCGCTGCCCGCCGCGCAGCAGGGGGCCGAGGCGCTGGCCGCGCATCTGTCGGAGGCCGTCGAGCAGCTTCGCATCGCCATGTTCTGCACCGGCTCGCGCGATCTTGCCGCACTGCGCCACGCGCCCCTTGCGTGAGACCTGCGACAGGTGACTACTGGAAGCGGCGCGCGTGCTGCTATATCCTGGCACAAGCGTTACAGGATGAAGAAGGAAGAGCCGGCTTGCCCCAGGCGTTGCGACGACCCCTTGCCACCAGCCTCGTCAGCCTGACGCTTGCGGCGGGGGTGATCGGCGCGTGGCTGGCGCTGCACGTCTTCGCCGTCTGGCATCTGGATGCCCTGGCTCATCCGCTGCTGGCGATCCTGTGCCTGATCGGGCTGACCTGGCTTTCGGTGGGTCTGTTCATCGTCGCCCATGACGCCATGCACGGCGCGGTCGCGCCCGGCCACCCACGGCTCAACGCCGCTGTCGGCGGGCTGGCGCTGATGCTTTACGCCGGGTTTTCCTGGCGCAAGCTGATCGTCAAGCACATGGCCCACCACCGCCATGCGGGCACCGACGACGACCCCGATTTCGGCCACGGCGGCCCGGTCCGCTGGTATGCCGATTTCGTCCGCACCTATTTCGGCTGGCGCGAGTTCTGGGTGCTGGGCGGCTCGGTCATCCTCTACGCGCTGATCCTCGGCCCGCGCTGGCCCTATGTCGCCTTCTGGTCGGTGCCCTCGATCCTCGCGTCGATGCAGCTTTTCGTCTTCGGCACCTGGCTGCCGCATCGGCCCGGCCATGACAGGTTCCCCGACCGCCACAACGCGCGATCCACCCGCATCAGCGACCCGGTCTCGCTGCTGAGCTGCTTTCACTTCGGCGGCTATCACCACGAACACCACCTGCACCCGGCGGTGCCGTGGTGGCGGCTGCCCTCGACCCGGAAGGACGGGACATGAGCGTCCTCGGCCCGATCCTGATCGTCGTTCTGACCGTCGCGGTGATGGAGGGCGTGGCCTATTCCGTCCATCGCTGGATCATGCACGGTTCCTTGGGCTGGGGCTGGCACAAGTCCCATCACGAGGAAACCCACGGCCCCTTCGAGAAGAACGACCTTTACGCGGTGGTCTTCGCGGGCCTGTCGATCGTCCTGTTTGCGCTCGGCAGCCGTTGGTGGCCCTGGATGTGGTGGGTCGCCGTGGGGATGAGCGTCTATGGCGTGATCTATTTCGTCGTCCACGATGGCCTCGTGCATCAGCGCTGGCCCTTCCGCTATGTCCCCCGGCGCGGCTATTTCCGCAGGCTCTACCAGGCGCACCGGCTGCATCACGCGGTCGAGGGGCGGGACGACTGCGTGTCCTTCGGCTTTGTCTATGCGCCGCCGGTGGACGATCTCAAGGCGCGGCTGAAGACCTCGGGCGTGCTGGCGCGGCGGCAGTCGCAGCACCGGGACGCCTGGCGCCCGGATCGCGGCGAAGACTGAGCCTGCATGGCCCGGATCGCCTTCTGCCTTCCCGCCCTGCCAAGCCACGCCGCCGTTCATGGCGCGCTGGGCCGCAGGCTGGCGGCGCGGGGGCATGATTGCCGGATGGTGGGGGGCGAGGGGCTTGGCCCGCTGGCGGCGCGCGAGGGGCTCGGGTTTGACAGCCTCGGGTTCTGCGACCCCGACCTGCGCGGCGCGGGGCTGGTCCGCACCCTGCTGGCTACTGCTGCCGCCACCCGCAACTTCACCCGCCACGGCCCCGAGACGCTGGGGCGGCTTTCCCCCGACCTGGTCGTGGCCGATCAGGCCGAGCCGGGCGCCAGCCTTGCCGCCGAGGCAGCGGGCATCCCGCGCGTGACCCTCGCCTCGGCGCTGCCGCTGGACCGCGACGAGGCGATCCCGCCGCCCTTCGTGGACTGGCCCTTCCTTGCGGGCGAAGCGGGCCGCAAGCGCAACCGGGGCGGCTGGCGCGTGGCCGACGCGCTGATGGCGCTGCAGTCCCGCGCTTTGACCGCGGGCTGCCGCGCGCATGGCCTGCCGCTGCGGCGGCGCATCGACGAGTGGATCTCGCCCGACCTTGACCTGCGGCAACTGGTGCCCTCGCTGGATTTCCCCCATGCGGCGGGACCGGGCGCCCGGGCGGTCGGTCCGCTGCGGGACGATGCGGCAGGCGAGTTCGACATCGACACCGGCGGCCGGCCCTTGGTTTTCGCCTCGCTCGGCACGCTGCAAGGAAATCGGCAGGGACTCCTGTCCGCCATCGCCGGGGCGGCCGAGGACCTGGGTGTGTGCCTTGCGCTCGCCCATTGCGGCGGGCTGACCGGGACGCAGGCAGAAAGGCTGCCCGGCAACCCGCTGGTGCGCGCCTTCTTCCCGCAGCGGGCGGTGCTGGCCCGTGCGGATGCCTGCGTGACCCATGCCGGGCTGAACACGGTGCTGGACTGCGCGGCGGCCGGGGTGCCGATGGTCGCGATCCCGCTTGCCTTCGAGCAGCCCGCGACCGCCGCGCGCCTTGCCTTCCATGGCGCAGCCCGCGTCCTGCCCCCCCGCCGCGCCACCCGCGCCGCGATCCGGGATGCGCTGTCGGCGGTGTTGTCCGACCCGTCCCATCGCCTCGCCCTTGCCCGCCCTGCCGCCGAGATCCACGCGGCGGGTGGCGTGACCCGCGCCGCCGATCTGGTCGAGGCGCAGCTTCAGCGCAGGCTTGCCGCATGATGCCGGACCTGATCCTCGCCGGGGCGGGCCTTGCCAATGGACTGATCGCGCTTGCGGTGGCCGAGGCCCGGCCGGGCGCGCGCATCCTGATGCTCGACCGCGCGCCGGGTCCTTCGGATGCGCATACCTGGTCCTTCCACGACCCCGACCTGCGGCTGGCCTGGCACCGCCGCCTTTCCCCCGCGATCCGCTGCCGCTGGCCGGGACAGGAGGTCCGCTTTCCCGACCACGCCCGCACCCTGCGGGCGGGCTATGCCTCGCTTGACGGCGGGGGGCTGGCGCAGCTTCTGGCGGGAACGCCGGGCGTCACCCTACACTGGGGGGCCGGGATCACGGCGCTGGACGCCCATGGCGCGACCCTCGGGGCCGAGCGGATCGAGGCGCCCTGCGTGATCGACGGACGCGGGGCGCGGCCCTCGCGCCATCTTGTCACCGGCTACCAGAAATTCGTCGGCATTGAGTTCGAGATGGACGCCCCCCACGGCGTCGCGCGCCCGCTGATCATGGACGCGACGGTGCCGCAGCAGGACGGCTACCGCTTCGTCTACCTGCTGCCGTTTTCCCCCACGCGCCTGCTGATCGAGGACACCCGCTACAGCGATGGCGCGGCTCTGGACGAAACGCTGATCGGTGATGCCATTGCCGATTATGCCCGCCTGCAAGGCTGGAGCGGCCGCGAGGTCCGGCGCGAGCGCGGGGTCCTGCCCATCGCGATGGCCCATGACGCCGCTGCCTTCTGGGCCGAGGCGCAAGGCGGCGCGGTGCCGGTCGGCCTGCGGGCCGGGCTGTTCCACCCGGTCACCGGCTATTCCCTGCCGGTCGCCGCGCAGGTGGCGGATGTGGTCGCCGCCACGCGCCTGCTGACCACCTCCGCCGTCTTCGCCGCCGTCCGCGCCCATGCGCTTTCCCGCGCCAGCGAGGATCGATTCCTGCGCCTGCTGAACCGGATGCTGTTCAGGGGCTGCGCGCCCGAGCATCGCCACCGGGTCCTCTCGCGTTTCTACCGCCTGCCCGAGCCGCTGATCGAACGCTTCTACGCCGGGCGGCTGACCCGCATGGACCGGCTGCGGATCGTCACCGGCAAGCCGCCCATCCCCATCCGCGACGCGCTGCCCTGCCTGCGCGAAGCGCCGATGCTGAAGGAAACCTCGTGACCTCTCCTCGCACTGCCATTGTCATCGGCGCTGGCTTCGGCGGGCTGGCGCTCGCCATCCGCCTGCAATCGGCGGGCATCGCCACGACGCTGCTTGAGGGGCGCGACAAGCCCGGCGGCCGCGCCTATGTGTGGCGCGAGGAGGGCCATGTCTTCGACGCGGGGCCGACCGTCATCACCGACCCCGATTCCCTGCGCGAGCTTTGGGCGCTGACGGGGCAGGACATGGCCCGCGACGTGACCCTGCTGCCGGTCAACCCCTTCTACCGGCTGCTCTGGCCGGACGGGAAACGCTTTGACTACGTCAACGACGGCGATGCGCTGGAACGCGAGATCGCGGCGTTCAACCCCGCCGACCTGGAGGGCTACCGCCGGTTCCACGATTACGCGGAACAGGTCTATCAGGAGGGCTACCTGCGCCTCGGCACCGTGCCGTTCCTCAAGCTGGGCCAGATGCTTCAGGCCGCCCCCGCGCTGGTGAAGCTGGAGGCCTATCGTTCCGTCCACAGCGTCGTTGCGCGCTTCATCAAGGATCCGCATCTGCGGCAGGCGTTTTCCTTCCATACGCTGCTGGTGGGCGGCAACCCGTTCTCGACCAGTTCCATCTATGCGCTGATCCATGCGCTGGAACGGCGCGGGGGAGTCTGGTTCGCGCAGGGCGGCACCAACGCGCTGGTGTCCGGCATGGTCGCCCTGTTCGAGCGTCTGGGCGGCACGCTGCGCCTGAACGCAAAGGTGGCTCGGATCGAGACGGAAGGCGCGCGCGCCACCGGCGTGACGCTGGCAGACGGCACCCGGCTTGCGGCCGACATGGTCGCCAGCAATGCCGACGTGATGCACAGCTATCGCGATCTTCTGGGCGGCACCCGGCGGGGGCGGACCAAGGCCGCGCTGCTCAAGCGCCAGCGCTGGTCCATGTCGCTGTTCGTGATCCATTTCGGCCTGTCGCAGCGCCCTGAGGGGCTGGCGCATCACACCATCCTGTTCGGCCCCCGCTACCGCGAGCTGGTGAACGAGATCTTCCGCGGCCCGAACCTGGCCGAGGATTTCTCGCTCTACCTCCATTCTCCCAGCGTGACCGACGACAGCCTCGCGCCGCCGGGGATGTCCACGCATTACGTCCTCGCCCCGGTGCCGCATCTGGGCCGGGCCGCCGTGGACTGGGCCGCGGACGGAGAAGCCTATGCCGACCGCATCCTCGCCAGCGTCGAGGAGCGACTGATCCCGAACCTGCGGGCGAACCTGCGGGTGAGGCGCATCTTCTCGCCCGGCGATTTCGCGTCGGAACTGAACGCCCATCACGG
>NZ_JAUNPC010000003.1:33704-46829 GCF_030536915.1 Paracoccus sp. (in: a-proteobacteria) | reverse complement strand
GACGTGGTGGACGGGCAGGAGCTTGGCAGCGCGCCGCAGGCGGGCGGCGACCCTGCCGAGCGGCTCGCGCGGCTCAAGGCGGACACGCTGGAGGCACTGCACGGAAGCAGCCCGGTTGCCCCGCCCTTCGCCGCGCTGCGGGCGGTGTCGCGGCGGCATGACTTTCCCGACCGCTGGCCCATGGACCTGATCGATGGCTTCGCCATGGACGTGGCGGGGCGCGAGTATCGGACGCTGAACGACACGCTCGACTACAGCTACCACGTCGCGGGGGTCGTGGGCGTGATGATGGCGCGGGTTATGGGCGTGCGGGACCAGGCGGTGCTGGACCGCGCCTGCGACCTCGGGCTGGCCTTCCAACTGACCAACATCGCCCGCGACGTGATCGACGACGCCCGGATCAGGCGCGTCTACCTGCCCGGCGACTGGCTGGAGGAGGCCGGCGCCACCGTTGACGGCGACATCCCCTCGCCCGAGCTTTACGGTGTGATCCTGCGCCTGCTGGACGCGGCCGAGCCTTACTACGCCTCGGCCTTCGGAGGGCTTCCGGCGCTGCCCGCCCGCTGTGCCTGGTCGATCGCGGCGGCGGCGCGGATCTATCGGGCGATCGGCGCCCGCATCCGCAAGGGCGGGCCGGAAGCCTACCATAGCCGCATCGGCACCTCGGGCGCGGCCAAGGCCGGGTTGGCGATGGCCGCGCTGGGGGATGCGGGCCGGTCCCGCATCCTTCCCCCAAAGCCCTCGCGCGCCGGATTGTGGACCCGCCCGCGCGCGTGATCCTCAGGCGGCGCGGACGGCGTGGCGCGGCAGGACCCGGCCGATATGCCGGGCCAGCGGCAGGCTGTCGAAGCCGCAGTTCCCCAGCAGCAGGTCCAGTTCCGCGCGCAGCGCGTCGTAATGCGCCTGCGCCTGCGCCGGGCTGCGGATCGCCAGCACACCGCGCGCGGGTCCGTGGCCTTGGGCATCGCGGCCCGTGTCCTTGCCGAGCGTCCCGGCCTCGGCCTGGACGTCAAGAAGGTCGTCGTAGGACTGGAAGGCGCGGCCGAGGGTCCGGCCCAGTGCCGCCAGCGTTTCCATGTCCCGCGCGCGCAGGCGCTGCAGCAGGCCGAACATCTCGAACCCGGCGACGAACAGCGCCCCGGTCTTGAGGTCCTGTTCCTTCTGGATGCCCGCCGCGTCCTTGGGCGCATGGATGTCCAGGTCCTGCCCGGCACAGAGCCCCTGCGGGCCGACCGCGCCGGCAAGCACCGCCACAAGGCGCGCGCGCGTATCGGCGTCGGCGTCGCGGGCGGTGGAAAGCAGCCGCATCGCCTCGGTCACCAGCGCGATGCCGGCAAGGATCGCGCGGCATTCGCCATGCACGAGATGCGTGGTCGGGCGGCCCCGCCGCGCCTGCGCGTCATCCATGCAGGGCAGGTCGTCGAAGACAAGCGAGGCGGTATGCACCAGTTCGACCGCGCAGGCTGCGTCGATCAGCGCGGGCCTGACGCCGCCGGTCGCCTCGCCCGCGATCAGCAGGACCATGGCGCGAAACCGCTTGCCGGGTGCAAGCACCGCCTCTGACATCGCCCGCCCCAGATCGGGCGAGGCGCGTCCGAACCCCCGGGCAATCTCTGCCAGCCGCAGATCGACGGCGCTGCGCCAGTCGATGGGTTTCGCCGCGTCCCGCATGAACTCTTCATCCATCCAACCGTCGCCGTTCTTGCTGTCGCACATCTGATCCAGAATATGCGGCAAGGATGCACGGACGGAAAGCGGCAAGGTGGCCGAAGGTTCCGCAGGCTTCATCCGCGCGTGGCAGCGTCACGCCGGGAACGCGGGGACCGCCGCCCGAAAGCGGTGCGGCAATCCCGGCGAAGCCGTGCCGGGCGGCAAGGCAGGGGCGCTGCCCTGCCATTGCAGGATGCGCCGGTCACGGGCGGTAAAGGTCCGCGAAGCGGTCGCGCAGCAGGTTCTTCTGGACCTTGCCCATGGTGTTGCGGGGCAGTTCCTCGACGAAGACCACGCGCTTGGGCAGCTTGAACCTTGCCAGCCGCGATTCCAGCGGGTGCAGGACATCGGCCTCGGTCAGCGTCTGGTCGCCGGCCGGGACGACGACAGCGGTGACGCCTTCGCCGAAGTCGCGGTGCGGCAGGCCGATCACGGCCGATTCGGTCACGCCGGGCAGGGCGTCGATCTCGCTCTCGATCTCCTTGGGATAGACGTTGTAGCCGCCGGTGATGATCAGGTCCTTGCCGCGCCCGACGATATGCAGGTAGCCGCGCTCGTCGAAGCGGCCGAGGTCGCCGGTGACGAAGAAGCCATTCGGGCGCAACTCGGCCGCCGTCTTTTCCGGCATCCGCCAATAGCCCTGGAACACGTTGGGGCCGCACACCTCGATCATGCCGATCTCGCCCCCCGGCAGTTCCGCGCCGGTTTCGGGGTCGGTGACGATGATCTCGACCCCCGGCAGCGGCATGCCCACGGTGCCGGCGATCCGTTCGCCCTCATAGGGGTTCGAGCTGTTCATGTTCGTCTCGGTCATGCCGTAGCGTTCAAGGATGGCATGGCCGGTCCGTGCCTGCCAGGCGCGGTGGGTGTCGGCCAGCAGAGGGGCCGAGCCGGAAATGAACAGCCGCATGCCCCGGGTCGTTTCCCGGTCCAGCCGCGCGTCTTCCAGAAGGCGGGTGTAGAAGGTCGGCACCCCCATCAGCACGGTTGCCCGCGGCATGGCCGCGAAGATGCGGCCTTCGTCGAACTTCGGCAGGAAGATCATCGAGGCGCCCGACAGCAGCACCACGTTGGTGGCCACGAACAACCCGTGGGTGTGGAAGATCGGCAGCGCGTGGATCAGCACGTCACCGGGCGAGAAGCGCCAGGCCTCGACCAGCGCCAGCGAGTTCGACGCGAGGTTGCTGTGGCTGAGCATCGCCCCCTTGGACCGCCCCGTGGTGCCCGAGGTGTAAAGCAGCGCGGCCAGGTCGCCATCCTCGCGCGCGACGGTCGTGAAGTCACCGGCGGCGCCTGCGGCGGCATCGGTCAGGTTGCCCCGGCCCCCGGCGTCCAGCGTCAGGACGCGGGCGCCGGCCTTCTCGGTCACCGGCCGCAGCGCCTCTTCGCGGGCGGGATCGCAGACGAAGATGCGCGGCTGAGCGTCGGTCAGGAAGTAGTCCACCTCGGCCGGGGTGTAGCCGGTGTTCAGCGGCAGGAAGACCGCGCCTGCCCGCACCGTGGCGAGATAAAGGATGATCGCCTCGACTGACTTTTCCACCTGCGCGGCCACGCGGTCGCCGGGGGTGACGCCCAAGGCGGCCAGCGCATTCGCCATCCGGCCGGTGCGGTCGATCAGGTCGGCATAGGCGATGCGCTCGCCCGAAGGGGTCTCGATGGCGATGGCGGCGGGGTCGGTGACGCGCTGGGTGATCGTCTCGAACAGGTTCATGGCAGGCTCCGGCAGGTGATGTCAGGATGATGCGGCGGGCAGGGCGCGCTGCACCGCGCCCGAGGCGGCGACGGTGCTTCGTTCGGCAAAGGCCTCGTGGTTCGCCTCGATCCGGTCAAGGTCGTAAAGGTAGTTGACCATCAGCCCGTGCGATTGCCGCAGCCCGTTCGGGGAAGGATCGCCCGGGAAGTTCAGCCGTTCCAGCCGCGCCCCGTTCCCGAGGTGGAAGCGCGCCACCGGGTCGATCACCCGGCCCTTGGCGTCGCGGGCGCGCAGGAAATAGGTGGCAGCGGCAGCCAGAAGCGGCGCGCGCAGGCTTTCCACCGCCTGCGCGTCCCCATGCCAGCCGGGGCTGTCCAGAAGGGCGAAGGCATCGCGCTGGGCCGGGGTCAGCAGGTCAGAGCCCGCGTCCTCGCGCTGCTGCGCAAGCCAGGCCGCAAAGCCCGGCACCGGCGACAGGGTGACGAAGCTGCGGATGTCGGGCAGCTCGGCCTTGAGATCCTCGACCACCTGCTTGATCAGGAGGTTGCCGAAGGACACGCCCGCCAGACCCCGCTGGGTGTTCGAGATCGAATAGAACACCGCCGTGCTGGCCCGTTCCGCCTCGATCGGCTGGCGGTCGAGCGCCAGCAGCGATGCCACGTTGTCGGGGATCGCCTCGGTCAGCGCGACCTCGACGAAGATCAGCGGCTCGTCCGCCAGTTGCGGGTGGAAGAAGGCGTAGCAGCGCCGGTCGGTGGGTTCCAGCCGGTTGCGCAAGTCGTCCCAGTTGCGGATTTCGTGGACGGCCTCGTAGCGGATGATCTTCGCCAGGATATTGGCGGGCGTCGTCCAGTCGATATGGCGCAGCACCAGGAAGCCCCGGTTGAACCACGAGGCAAAAAGATGCTGGAAGTCGCTGTCCACCCGGCGCAGTTCGGGATGGTCGCGCAGGTGGCGCAGCAGCCCCTCGCGCATGCGGACCAGCGCGGCGGTGCCGCCGGGCGCGAGGTTCAGCCGCCGCAGCAGTTCCTGCCGGCGCGGCTCGGCCAGGATATGCAGCGCCTCGACGGCCTCGGCGGACGCGGGATCGGCCTGCACCGCGGCCAGCGCCGCCTGGACCGCGTCCAGATCCGGCCCGAAGCGGTGGGCGAGGGTCTGCAGAAAGGCAAGCCGCGCGTCTTCGTCCGCCTGCTCGAAGGCCGACATCAGCGCCCGCGCCAGCGCCACCCCCGAGGCCTCGCCGCGCCGCGACAGCAGCAGTTCGGCCAGTTCGGAAAGGTCGAGTGCCTCGACCGCGCGATCCCCGTCGCGCCGGCCGAGCAGGCGCCGGCCGCGTTCGGTCAGCTGCTCGAACAGCTCGCCCAGAAAGGCAGAGCGCGGCGGGCGTGCAGGCTCGGTCCTGGTCACCACATCCTCCTTTGGGGGCCGGGACGCGGGACCGGCCCGGCGGCATGACGAAGAAGGGTCACAGAACCACGGCTGCCACCCCCGTGACCAGCCTGCCAGAGCGGACAGGCCAGCGGAAGAAGGCCGCGCCCGCGATGGGGCAGGGGATGGCGGCTGCGGGCGGTCACGCCATCGTCCAGCGGCAGAACCCGCGATCCGGTGGCGCGGCCATGTGCCGGATGCGATGTCCTGATCCGGCCATGGGGCGGCTGACGGGTTGCGTCTTGAGGGCGGCAGGGCTGGCCCTGCACGGGTCGCCCCATCGTCGTGGCGCCGCTTGCGGCGGGCAGGAAGCCGGTGCATCTGCCACCATCAAGGGCGCGGCCCGCCAACACCGGAAGCCGTTCGATTCGGGAAAGGTCATTGCCCATGCCGATCTACGTCGATGCCGACGCCTGCCCGGTGAAGGCAGAGGTCGAGCGTGTCGCCACCCGGCACAGGCTGCGCGTCCTGATCGTCTCGAACGGCGGCATCAGGCCCTCGGCCAATCCCCTTGTCGAGACCGTGATCGTGCCGGAAGGCCCGGACGAGGCCGACAAGTGGATCGCCGCCCGCGCCGGTCCCGGCGATGTGGTGATCACCGGCGACATCCCGCTGGCGGCGAGATGCGTGGCCGCGGGGGCAGAGGTCCTCAAGCATGATGGAGAGGTGCTGAATGCCGGGAACATCGGCAATGTCCTTGCCACGCGCGACCTGATGGCCGATCTGCGCGCCGCCGATCCGTTCCGGCAGGGACAGGGGCGGGGGTTCACCCGCGCCGACAGGTCGCGCTTTCTTGATGCGCTGGAACGGGCGGCCCGGCGCGCCGCCCGCTGAGCGTAATGCCCCTGACCAGGAAAGGGCCTGTCGCCAAGCGACGCCGGAGCCGCCAAGGCTTTCGGGCAAGGCCATGGAACCTGCGCCTGTGATGTGCCGGTTCCATGGCCGGCCCTTGAGCGGCTGTTCCGCCGCTTTCCCCGGCCCCCGGCCTTGCGGCTACTGGCGGACGTAGCTGTCGGTGTGGGTGATCGTCGCATAGGCAAAGCCCAGCGCGGACATCATCGCCGCATGGACCGAGGCCGCCGGGACCGTCACATCGCCGAATTCCAGATCCCGCGTCGCGCAGGCATCCTGCACCACCGTTGTCCGGTAGCCATAGTCACTGGCCGCCCGCGTGGTGGCGTCGATGCACATGTGGCTCATCGCGCCGACGACCACGACCTCCTCGATCCCGCCGTCGTCGAGGATCTTCTTGAGATCGGTCTTGAGAAAGGGGTTGGGATGGTTCTTCACGACCACGGTCTCACCCTCCTGCGGGGCGACTGCGGGGTTGATCTCGCTGCCCTCGGAATCGGGGGTGAAGAAGGGCGCATCGTCGCTGGGGAAGATGTGCCGGACATGGATGACCCGGTCGCCCTTGTCGCGGGCCGCATCGATCACCCGGGCTGCGTTCGCCGCGGCCTCCTCGATGCCGACGAGTTCGTATTTCCCGTCCGGGAAATAGTCGTTCTGGATATCGATCACCACAACGGCGCGCTTGCTCATGGCCTGACCTTTCATGTCCTGTTCATCCTGCCGATGACCGGACGATAGCCGCGGCGGCGGGCCGTGCCTACCCGCCATTCCGGGGCAGGGTCCGCCTTCACGGGCATCCCCCCGGCGGCGCGAGCAGGCCCCAGCCGAAGATGTCGTCGCGCCCCTCGGCGCCGAGGTCCCGCGCCTGCACGACCAGGCGCGCCCTGACCTCGGGTCCCGTCAGCGACGGTTCTGCCTGCAGCAGCAGCGCGGCGGCGGCGCTGACAAAGGGCGCGGCATAGGAGGTGCCGGTCTTCGTGCGCGAGCAACGGACCGATGCGGCGGTCCAGACATCCACGCCCGGCGCGGCGAGGTCGATATGCGGGCCGCGGTTGGCGCGGCGATAAACCCGGCGGTTGCGGTCCACGGCCGTCACTGCGATGACCTGACGCGCGGGGCAGTCGATTCCCTTGCGGGCGCAAGTTGGCGGACGGCGGCCAGCGCCTCGTCCATGGTCAGGCGGGCGGGCTTGCGAAGACGGGCGATGCTGTCGCCGCCCCAAAGGGCGCCCTGTTCCAGCAAGGTGAAGTCCCCCTGCTGCAGCGCCGCGAAATCCTGTTCGGACAGGCCGCGGGCGAGGACCTCGTTCTCGGTGCGCTGCGGCAGCGGGATCGGGCGCGCGGGCGCCACCGCACGCCGGCGCGGCCCGTCGTCGTCATCGTCCGCGAAGGCCGGGGCCGCCAGCCACAGCCCCTCTGCATCGACACGCGGCTGAACCGTCAGCGCCATGATCGCGGCCAGCAGGATCAACAGGATCACGCGCATGAACCTGCCTCTTTTCTTGCATTCACCGACCGCTACGACTGGGAACGTAAAATCTTCCCGATCTTAAAGCGGCCGGTCCGGAGGGTGTCATGGATCCGGCGTCCGGCGAGGCGCTGATCCGGCTGCTGCCCGCGCTGCGGCGCTATGCGCTGTCGCTGGCCCCGCGCGCGGATGTGGCCGACGACCTGGTGCAGACCACCGTCGAGCGCGCGATCCTGGCAGCCGGCCGCTACGACCCCGCCCTGCGGCTGGAGCCGTGGCTGTTCCGCATCAGGCGCAACGTCTTCATCGACCTGACGCGCCGGCAGCGGACGCGGGGGGCCGAGGTGGATGTCTTCGAAATGCCCGAGGCCCTGCCCGTCTAGGGCGACAGCGGCATCGAGGCGCGGCTGATGCTGCGGGCGACGGATGCGGCGATGCAGGACCTGCCGGTCGAGCAGCGCGAGGTGCTGGAACTCGTGGGTATCCATGAACTCAGCTCTGCCGAGGCGGCCGAGGTCCTGAGCATCCCGCGCGGCACGGTGATGAGCCGCCTGTCCCGCAATTGGCTGGCCCCGGCCGAAAAGCTGGGAATAAGATGAAAGCCCGCGCATATGCCCTTGTGATCCCCCGTGTCTGCCGAGGAGCCGCAGATGCAGATCACTGACGAGATCCTGATGGCCTTCGTCGATGACGAGTTGGAAGCCCGCCAGTCGCGCGAGGTCCGGGCCGCGCTGGCCAGGGACCCCCGGTTGCAGGCGCGGCTGCGGGTCTTCACCAAAACCCGGCGCGTCCTGCGGGATGCGGCGGCCTCGCCCCATCCCTTGGCCGACGATGCGGCGCTGATCGTGCGGGTCCGGGCTGCCGGAACCGCGCCCGCCGCCACGCCTTTTCCCCGGCCTCCATCCGTCCCCCCACCCCCCAATCACAACCGCCGTCCCTTGGGCGCGATCGCTGCGGCGCTTGCGGCGGCAGTCGTCGGGCTTTGCTTGTGGCAGTGGGGCGGCCCGGCACCCGGGCTGTCCGAGGCGCAGCTTGCCGCACTTAACGGCCTTGCCTCGGGGGAAAGCCGCGGATTGCCGGGCGGCGAAAGCGTCGTGATGATCGCCTCGTTCCTGATGGCGGGCGAAACGCTCTGCCGCGAATACGAGACCCGTTCCGCCGGGACCGCGACCCTGATGATCGCCTGCCGCGAGGACGACGGCTGGTCGCGTCGTTTCACCATGAGTATGACCGAGGCGGAGGGCTATGTTCCGGCCTCGGGCGGAATCGAGGCGCTTGACGCCTTTCTGGCCGAAAGCGCCGCGGGCGCGCCGCTCGGCCCCGAGGAGGAGGCGGCGCTGCTGGCGCAACGGCCCTGATGCCTCGCCCCCGGATCTTCCATGTCGGCCTGCTTTCCGCAGGCAGAGGGCCAAGTGACCGGGAATAACCGCCGTTCTGCCGCGTGATGCGTCTGCGGCACCGGAGCCGCCTTGGAACAGGAGCAGATCATGCGGATCGTGAAAGCCGCAACCCCCGCCGCGCTGCTGGCAGGCGCGGCCGCCCCAGCCCTTGCCGATCAGGCCGGACGGCTCCTGAACCGCCTCATCCTGACCCGGACCGGCTGCGTGCATGCCGGCGATGATGACGACGGCCGCAGGCGCAACCGCGGGCTGCGCGGGGCTGACGATGACGATTGATCCGGTGTCTTGCAGGCGTGCCGACCGGGCGACTGACGCTCCTGTCCCTCGTCAGCGCAGGCCGCGCCGGTTCAGCAGCCTCAGCACCAGCCCGCGGCCCGTCCGGAGGACAGGATACAGCACCGCCTGCATGACGCCCCGGCCTTCCGACAGGACCGACAGCAACTGCACCGCCTCGGCCCCGTGATAAAGCCGCGCCCCATGCCGCACCGCCAAGCCCGCGTCGAGATCCACCTTCGCCCGGACCAGCGCCTTCACCCGCGGATCGCCCGAGCGCGCGTCGATGAGCTCGATGCGCCGGACCGTCCGGCGCAGGTTCAGCATCCGCACATGGGCGCTGCAGAAAGGGCAGTCGCCGTCATGTTGGATTTCCAGCGCCTCGGCCATGTCGCAGCCTTCTTCCGTTGCGGTGGGAATAACATCCGGTCCGCCCCGTGATTCCATCACAAGGCAGGGAAAAGCCGCGATGTCCGCGATGAACAACCTGGCGGCCCGCGTGTCACAAGCCGTTCCGGCGCAGTCGCTCGCCGTCTTCCGCATCCTCTTCGGCGCCCTGCTGGCCTGGGACTGCTGGCGCTTCATCCGGGATGACCGGGTCTGGCGCGACTGGGTTGCGCCGGATTTCCACTTTTCCTATCCCGGCTTCGGCTGGGTGGCGCCCTTGCCCGAGCCGTGGCTGCATCTCGCCTGGCTCGGCGTCGGGCTTGCCGCGCTGATGGTGATGCTGGGGCTGTTCCACCGCCTTGCCATCGTCGCGCTGACGCTGCTTTTCGGCTATTTCTTCGTGCTGGATGCGGCCGAATACCTCAACCACTTCTACCTGGCGATCCTTTGCGCGGCGCTGCTGTGCGTGCTGCCCGCCGCGCGGGTGGTCGCTGGACGCGCTGATCCGGCCGCGGCGGGACCGGACGGTTCCCCGTGCCGCCATCGCCATCCTGCGCGCCCAGACCGGGATCATGCTGGTCTATGCCGGGCAGGTGAAACTGACGCCGGACTGGCTGCGCGGAGAGCCTTTGGGCCTGTGGCTGCGCGAGCGGACCGAAGGCACGTGGATCGCGCCGCTGTTCCAGCAGGACTGGCTGATCGTGCTGGCCTGCTGGGCGGTGATCGCGCTGCATGTGCTGGGAGCGCCGCTGCTGTTGCAACGCAGAACGCGGCTGCCTGTCTTCCTGCTTTACTGCGCCTTCCATGGGGCCAATGCCTTCTTCTTCAACACCGGCATCTTCCCCTGGATGACCACTGCGGCCTCGACCATCTTCCTTGCGCCCGACTGGCCCTCCCGCCTGGCCGCTCGCCTGTCAGGGCGTCCCCGGCCTGCACCGTCCGCGGCCAGTGCCGCGCATCGCCTTTCCCCCTTGGCCATGCTGGCGATGACCCTCTGGATCGCGGTTCAACTGGCGCTGCCGATCCGCGGCGCGCTGTTTAAGTCCGAAACCCGGTGGAGCGGCGACGGCCACCGCTTTTCTTGGCGGATGCAGATCTATGAGCGCGAGGCGGTAGGCGCCTTTGTCGTCACCGACCGCACAAGCGGGGACAGTTGGCGCGTCGATCCCGACAGCTTCCTGACACCCCGACAGACCGACAAGATGATCGTCCGGTCTGACCTGATCCTCCAGTTCGCCCATCACCTGGCTGACATATGGACCGAGACGGGCAGGGAGGTCTCGGTTCATGCCGAAATCTGCAAATCCCTGAACGGCCGCCCCTGCCAGATATTCATCGACCCCGAGGTTGATCTTTCAGGTGTGCAAAGAAACCTGCTTGCCGCCGATCCTTGGGTCCTGCCGCTTGAAACGCCGCACTGGGGCGTGGCGGACAACCGGTGGCCCAAGGTCATTGCCGCAGTCGGGGATGGTGTCATGGCCCGCGGCCCGGACTGAGGACGCGCCGCGTGGTCGCCCGGCGGCGCATCGTGACGGACTTGCAGCCGGATCAGGATGAACAAGCGCGGCAGCGAAGGCAGGACTGCCAATCTGCCTGCACGAGTTCAGGATCGACCAGGACACATAACCGGAACACCATGCAGGTCCGGCGCCTGGACGTCATGCCCGTTTGCTGCATCTCTGATCCTTGATCCCCAAGGGGCTCCGGCGCGCCCGCACCGGGGCCTTCAATTGGCCGCTGATTGGGTCCCGGCTGGATCGGCCGAGGTGGCGCGACCAGCGTGGAACAGCGCTCTCGCAGGCTGCTGAAATCAATGTGGAAAAACGGTGGCGGAGACGAAGGGATTCGAACCCTCGAGGCGGTTTCCCGCCTGCACCCTTAGCAGGGGTGTGCCTTCGACCACTCGGCCACATCTCCGCCGGGGGGTCTAGCAGCAGGAGGCCAAGAGGAACAAGGGCTTTTTCTCTGTGCCGCCCCGGAAACCGGCAAGGAGGACCCGGACCGTTGCTGCCAAGGCAGATGCGGCCCAGGATGCCCTGTCATGCCGGGCGATGCTTCCGTGCGCAAAGGGGGGCTTGCGCATGATGCCGTGCCGCCGGTGGCCGGACGCACCCGCGATCGCAAGGCGCTGCCATCTGGAAAGCCGGGGCGGACAAAGGCTGTCTGGCCATGATCGGAAGGCAGGCCTGCATGGCGGGATTGCAGATGGGCGGGATGGGAAAAGAACCCCGACTTGCGGAGAGGTCCGGCGCAGGCAGCGGAGAGCAGGTGGCGCGTGGCCGTTTCTGTCACCAGGCCAGGCAGCGAAGGGCAGGGAGGTCTTGTCCCTCGCCTGCACAACGCGCGGGTGCAGCCATCCGCCCCTGTCATACGGGCGTTCTTCCCTGTCTCAGGCCAGCATGCGGGTGTCACCGCAGACAGAGATGCTCTGCCCCGAGATGAACCTGCCCAGCGGCGAGGCCAGATACAGGACCTGGCTCGCGATCGCCTGCGGGGGGACGTATTCCTTGATCGAGGTGTAGCGGAAGGCCTCGGCCTCAAGCTCGGCGAAGCTCTGGCCGCGAAGCTGCGCCTTGGCCTCGAGCACGCGGCGCTGGCGGTCGCCCGAGACGATGCCGGGCAGGATCGCGTTCACGCGGATATTGTCCTCTCCCAGCTCGATCGACAGCGATTTCGTCAGGCCGATCACGCCCCATTTCGCGGCCGCGTAGGGGGTGCGAAGGGCGAAGCCGACCCGGCCCGCCACGGATGACAGGTTGACGATCGAGGGGTTGGCGCTTTCCCGCAGGGCGGGAACGGCGCTGCCGGCCGCCACGAACTGGCTGGTCAGCACCACGTCCAGCGTGCGGCTCCAGTCGGCGAGGTCGATGTCCTCGATCCGGCCGGTCGGGCCGGCGATCCCGGCGTTGTTCACCAGGCAGTCGAGGCCGCCCAGCGCGGCGATGGACTGCTTGATGAAGCTGCGCAGCGCGCCGGCGTCGGACACATCGACGGGGTGCGAAATGACGTCCTGCGGCAATGTCGCAAGCGCCTCGGCGTCGATGTCGCAGGTCGCGACGCGGGCGCCCGCCGCAAGGAACGCATCAACGATGGCGCGTCCGATCCCCGAGGCGCCCGCGGTGACGATCACCCGCGCGCCGTCCAGTTCAAGGTTCATCCCGTCATTCCTTCCTGTTGAAGTAATCCCGCTGCGCGAGAATGGCCTCTGCCGCCACCGAGATGTCGGACCGGATCGCCTCGGCCGCGGCATCGCGGTCCCGCGCGGCCACTGCCACGATCAGGTGTCCGTGGGCGATGATCGAGTGACCGGCCCGGTCGCTCTGCGCGGTGGGGCCGATGTCCAGCGAGATCAGCGGTCCCGCGCGCAGCCAGGCCATGCCGATCAACTGCCGCAGGGTGGGCGAGGATGCGGCGTCGTAAAGGGTGAAATGCAGCCGGCGGTTCAGCATCAGGGCATCCGCCCGGCTGCCCCCGGTCATTTCCAGCCGGAACGCCTCGTGCAGCGCCCGCAGTTCCCCGGCCGTGCTGTCCGTGATCCTGTCCACCGCAAGCCGCGCCGCCTCGCATTCCATCAGGATGCGGGTGCGGGTCAGTTCGCGGAACTCGTCCTCGGTCATCCGCGGCACCTCGACCGCCCGATTCCTGCGGACCGCGAGCGCACCCTGGGCGACAAGCCGGCCCACGGCCTCGCGCACCGGCATGGGCGAGACGTTCAGCTCTCCGGCCAGTTCGCGGATCGAGGTCTGGCTGTCGGGCTTCAGCGTGCCGTCCAGAAGCATCCGGGCAATGGCGGCATAGGCCTGTTCCGTCAGCGAGGGCTGGGGGGCAAGCGGCTGGATGTTCAGGTCGTTCATGGGCGACCTCCGGTGGTTGACAGGCGGAAAATCGATCCGCAGTATGATCTGAGATCACACT
>NZ_JAUNPC010000003.1:0-33604 GCF_030536915.1 Paracoccus sp. (in: a-proteobacteria) | reverse complement strand
TGGTCAAGGAGGATTCGGTCAACCCCCAGACCGCCACCACCAAGGCCGAGCGGCTGGCCGAACGCCGGGACGTGGCCCTGATCATGGGCGAGATCTCGTCGGCTTCGGCGCTGACGATCTCGCAGGTCGCGGCGCGGGCCAACAAGCTGTTCATCAACACCGGCGCGAACTCGGACACGCTGCGGGGGCAGGACTGCAACCGCCACATGTTCCACGTCGAGGTGCAGAACGCGATGGTGGTGAACGCCGAAGGCAACTACCTGCTGAACAATGACATGGTGAAGGACAAGGCGTGGTACATCCTCAGCGCCGACTATGCCTTCGGCCATGACCTGCGCAACGGGGCGCTGGCCTTCCTTGAACGGCACGGCGGGCGCACGGTCGGCGACGATCTGATCCCGACGGATGCGACGGACTTCTCGTCCTATCTGCTCAACATCCGGGCGGCGGCGCCCGATGTGCTGATCTCGAACCTCGCAGGCACCCAGACGGCCAGCTTCTTCAAGCAATACGCGGAATTCGGACTGGACATCCCGCTGGCGGGTTTCGACTACAACACCGTGATCGCCTGGGCGATCGGGGCGCGGGACTTCCAGGGGACATGGCCCTGCGTCTGGACCCACCAGGTCAAGGCCGACGGCTCGCAGGCCTTCGCCCAGTCCTTCATGGAGAAATACGGCCGCCCCGCCGACAACCAGGCCTATCTGGACTACATGGGCCTGCGGGTGATCGCGGATGCCATCGCCCGGGTCGGCGGCACCGACACCGAGGCGCTGATCTCGTTCCTCGAGGACCCGGCGACCGACTTCGACGTGCTGAAGGAACGCCGGGGCCGCTTCAATCCCGCGAACCACCAGTTGCTGCAGGAAGTCTATGCGGTCACGGCGCTGGATGCCTCCGAGGTCCGGAACGAATGGGACATCTTCACCACCTCGGACCCGGTGCCTAACCCCGACCAGCCGCTCGAGGTGCTGATCGAGGATGCCGTGGGCGGCGCCTGCTCGTTCTGAGGCAACGGGCCTTGCCGGCCTTCCGATGAAAACAGGGTGCGCCGGCTGGCGCGCCCGGCCAGCCTTCATGACAGGTCATCCGAATGGCATCGATCTTTCTGTCCCAGCTTCTGAACGGCCTGCTCGATGGCTTCTACTACATGCTCATCGCGCTGGGCCTGTCGCTGATCTTCTCGCTCGGCGGCATCGTGAACCTTGCCCATGGCGCCTTCTTCACGCTGGGCGCCTACCTGGCCTTCGTATTGTCGCCCCATATCGGCTTCTTTGGGGCGCTGGTCGTGGCGCCGCTGATCGCGGCGGCCGTGGCCATCGTCGTCGAGCGTGTGCTGTTCACCCGCTTCTACCGCGAGGACCCGCTTTACTCGCTGCTGCTGACCTTCAGCCTTGCGATGATCATCGAACAGAGCCTCAGGTGGTATTTCGGCGCGACGCCGCGCGCCTACTCCATGCCCGATGCCCTGCGCGGGCAGGTCTTCCTGGGTGATTTCGTCTATTCGCGCTACCGGCTGTTCCTGATCGCCGTCGCGGTCGCGACGGTGGCGGGCGTCTGGTACCTGCTGAACCGCACCCCTTTCGGCCGGATCGTCCGCGCGGGCATCCAGAACCCCGACATCCTCGGCACGTTGGGAATTTCGCTGCGACCCTATCTCTCGACCGTCGTGGCGCTGGCCATCGGAATCGCGGCGCTTGCGGGCGTGCTGATGGCGCCGATCCAGCCGGTCCACCCGCTGATGGGGGTCGAGGTTGGGACCGCGGCCTTCGTGGTCGTGGTGATCGGGGGCCTCGGGTCCTTCTGGGGCGTGGTCATCGCCGCGATCATGGTCGGGCTGGTCAAGGGCCTGATGATCGGGCTGGGACAGTCCCAGTTCTCGATGATGGCCATCTACCTGCTGATGTTCATGGTCCTGCTTCTGCGTCCCCGCGGCCTGCTGGGCGAGCGCATTACCCGTTTCGAATAGGTCTTCCATGCAGAACATGCGAACACTGACGGTCGCGGCAGCGGCGCTGATCCTGCTGCCTTGGGCCTTGTCGCTGCTTGGCCTCGGCCCGAACAGCGCAAGCGAGGTGGTCATCTTCGCCCTTGCGGCGATGGGGCTGAACATCCTTGCGGGCTATACCGGCCTCGTGTCCTTCGGCCATGGCGCCTGGTTCGGGCTGGGGGCCTATGTCGCGGGCATCACCGCGTTGCGGCTGGGCAATGCCAGCATGGCCGTTTCGCTGGTCGCGGCCCTGCTGTTCACGGCGGCGCTCGCGGCGATCATCGGCTTCCTGGTCCTGCGGCGGCGCGGCGTCTATTTCTCGCTGATGACGCTGGCGCTGTCGGCGATGGGGTTCCAGCTTGCCTTCCGCTGGACCGAGGTCACGGGCGGCGAGAACGGCCTTGGCGGGATCGAGCGGCCGGGCCTTCTGGACAACAACCTCAACTTCTACATCGTCGTGGCGCTGCTGGCCTTTCTGGTGATGGCGCTGATGCTGCGCGTCCTGCAGTCGCCGGTCGGCAGCGTCTTTGTCGCCATCCGCGAGAACGAGAACCGGGCGCAGGCCCTCGGTTATCATGTCCAGCGCTACAAGCTGGCGGCCTTCGTGCTGTCGGCAACGGTGACGGGGCTGGCCGGGGCCCTGCTGCTTTACAAGAACCGCCTGACCTCGGCCGAGCCGATGTCGGTGATCTTCTCGGGCGAGCTGCTGGCGATGGTGGTCATCGGGGGCATGCGGGGCTTTCTGGGGCCGGCGCTGGGCGCGCTGTTCTACATCCTGTTCCGCGAATACCTGTCGATGTATACCGAGAACTGGCTGTTCTGGTTCGGCCTGATCTTCCTCGGCTTCGTCCTCTTCGAGCGGCAGGGCCTCGTGGGCATCGGCGCGCAGGTCAGGCGCCGCCTGTTCCCCGAGGCTGTGACCGGCGCCGCGATGGCCGACCGGAAGATCGAGAAGCACCCGCTGCCCGCCGCCATCCGGAGCCGCGATGCGGGTGGCGGCAACGTGCTGGTGGCCGACGACATATCGAAGACCTTCGGGGCGCTGAAGGCGGTGGACGGCGTGTCGATCCGGGTCCGCGACAGGACGCTGCACGCCCTGATCGGTCCGAACGGCGCGGGCAAGACCACGGCCTTCAACCTGCTGTCCGGCATCATCCCCGCCGACAGCGGCAAGGTCAGCTTCCTCGGCCATGACATCTCGGGCAGCACGCCCGACCAGATCGCGGGGCTGGGCCTCGGCCGGTCCTTCCAGATCACCAGCCTCTTTCCCGATCTGACGATCCGCGAGAACCTGCGCCTGGCCGTGCAGGCCCATCATCCCAGCCGCACCCGCGCCCTCAGCCCTGCCGGCAGCGTGGCCGAGGTGAATGCCAAGGTGGACGAGATGCTCGACTGGATCGGGCTCAGGGGGATGGAGAACGCCATCGCGGGCTCGCTGTCCTATGGCGGCCAGCGGCTGCTGGACCTCGGCCTTGCGCTGTCGACGGAGCCGAAGATCCTGCTGGCCGACGAGCCGCTGGCGGGCCTGTCGGTGGCGGAACGCGAGCGTGTGGGGCTGCTGATCAAGGACGTGTCCGCCAGCATCCCGGTCCTGCTGGTCGAACATGACATCGACCGCGTGTTCGACCTTGCCGACCATGTGACGGTGATGGCCGAGGGGCGCGTGCTGCTGGACGGCACCGTGGACGACGCCCGCAACTCGGCCAAGGTGCGCGAGATCTATATCGGCTCGGGCACCAGCGCCGTCGCGGCCTCGGCCCGGCAGGGGCAGTTCTCGGACGAGACGATCCTGTCCATCGACAGGATGAACCTTCACTACGGCAAGAGCCATATCCTGAACGACGTCGGCTTCGACCTGCACAAGGGCGAGATCCTCGCGCTGCTGGGCCGGAACGGGGCGGGCAAGTCCTCGGTGCTGAAGGGGGTGACGGGGATCGTCACGCCGTCCTCGGGCTCGATCCGGCTGATGGGCAACGAACTTGTGGGCCTGTCCAGCGCCCGGATCGCGCGGCTGGGGATCGGCTATGTGCCGCAGGGCCGGGGGCTTTTCGCGGGCATGACGGTGCGCGAGAACCTGGAACTCGGCCGCATCCGCCGCCGGACGGGCGAGGGGACGCATTGGAGCACCGAGGAAATCTTCGAATACTTCCCTCGCCTGCGCGAGCGGCTGGACACGCCCGCCGACCGGCTGTCGGGCGGCGAGCAGCAGATGGCCGCCGTCGCCCGCGCGCTGTCGGGCGACATCCGGGTGCTGCTGCTGGACGAGCCATTCGAGGGGTTGGCCCCGGCGGTGGTCGAGCAGTTGTTCCGCACCTTCGACCGGCTGCGGGACCGGCTGTCCATCATCATCGTGGACCACAACCTCGACCTTGCGCTGGCCCTGTCCGACCGCACCATTGTCCTTGAACGCGGCCGCGTGCTGCATGAGGTGGAATCGCGCCGCATCGCCACGGACCTCGACCTGCGGCGCGAGATGCTCTGGCTATGAAAAGGGAAACAGGAATGAATCACATCGCCATCGTTGGCGCGGGGCTGATCGGCCGCTCATGGGCCTTTGTCTTTGCCCGGGCGGGCTTCGAGGTCGGCGTCTGGGACAAGGACGCGGGCGTGCTGGACCGGCTGGCCGCCGATGTCGCCACCATGATCGGACGGGCCGCCCCCTTCGGCCAGGCCGGGGACGATCCCGCCGCCACGGCGGCCCGCATCCGGCCGGTGCGCGATCTGGGCGAGGTGCTGGCCGGGGCGGACTTGGTGCAGGAAAGCGGGCCCGAGGTCCTCGACATCAAGCGCGGGCTTTTCGCCGAACTCGACCGCCTCGCCGGGTCCGGGACGATCCTCGCCTCCTCCTCCTCGGCGCTGAAGGCGTCGAGCTTCGCCGAAGGGCTGCCGGGCGCCGCGCGCTGCCTTGTCGGCCACCCGGTCAACCCGCCGCATCTGGTGCCGGTGGTGGAAATCTCGCCCGCGCCCTTCACCGATCCGGCGGTGACCGAACAGGCGCGTGATATCTACGCCCGCGCCGGGCAGGTGCCGGTGGTGCTGAAGAAAGAGATCGACGGCTTCATCCTGAACCGCCTGCAGGCCGTTCTGCTGGCCGAAAGCCTGCGCCTGATCGCCGAAGGCTATGTGGACGTGCAGGGCTTGGACGACACCATGCGCCACGGGCTGGGCCGCCGCTGGGCCTTCATGGGACCGATGGAGACGATCAACCTGAACGCCCCCGGCGGCGCCGCCGATTATCTGGACCGCTACGGGGCGATGATGGCGGGCCTTGCCGGGGTTGAGGTGGGGGACATCGCCTTCTCGGCCGAGTCGGCGGCCAAGGTTGGCGCCGCCTTCCGCGACGTCTCGACCCCCGATGCGGTCCGCGCCCGCCAGGAATGGCGCGACGAGGAACTTGCCGCGCTGGCCGCGCATCTGGCGCAACGCGAAACCCCATCCCAGAACTGAGGACAGGACCATGAGCCTTCAGGGCAAAGTCATCATCACCTGCGCCGTCACCGGCGCGATCCACACGCCCTCGATGTCGAAATACCTGCCGGTCTCGGCCTCCGAGATCGTCGAGGCCGCGGTGGGCGCCGCCGAGGCGGGCGCCGCCATCATTCACCTGCATGCCCGCAACGAAGAGGACGGCCGCCCCGACCAGTCGGTTGAGGCCTTTCACCCGATCCTTAGCGTCATCAAGCAGCAGACCGCCGCCGTCCTGAACATCACCACCGGCGGCGCCCCCACCATGTCCATCGCCGAGCGGATCCAGCCCGCAAAGCATTACAAGCCCGAGGTCGCCTCGCTGAACATGGGCACGATGAACTTCGGCCTGTTCCCGATGCTCGACCGCTACGAGGCGCAACTGAAGCACCAATGGGAACGGGAATATCTGGGCAACAAGGACATCATCTTCCGCAACACCTTCGGGGACGTGGAACAGGTGATGACGACCTTGGGCGAGGGCGGGACGCGCTTCGAGTTCGAGTGCTACGACACGTCGCATCTCTACAACCTCAAGCATTTCTTCGACCGCGGCCTCGTGACCGGCCCGTTGTTCATCCAGACGGTGTTCGGCCTGATGGGCGGGATCGGCGCGCATGTCGAGGACGTGATGCACATGAAGCGCACCGCCGACCGGCTGTTCGGCGACAACTATCGCTGGTCGGTGCTGGGGGCGGGGCGCAACCAGCTTCCCATCGCCGCGATCTCGGCCGCGAACGGCGGCCATGTCCGCGTCGGGCTGGAGGACAACCTCTGGGCCGGGAAGGGCCGGCTTGCGGAAACCAACGCCGAGCAGGTCCGCGCCGCCCGCCAGATCATCGAAGGGCTGGGCCTGCAGGTCGCGACCCCCGACGAGGCGCGCGAGCTGCTGGCGCTGAAGGGCGGCGACCAGGTCAGCTTCTGATCCCCTATCGCCGCTTCGCCCAGGGGGGCGGGGCGGCATCCGAACATCCCAGCCGGAGAGGCCGATGACCCCATTCCCCGATTTCTCTCTTGAGGGGCGCACCGCGCTTGTCACCGGCGCGGGCCGTGGCCTGGGCCGCGCCATCGCCGAGGTATTCGCCCAGGCGGGCGCCGAGGTGATCCTTTGCGCAAGAACCGGGGAGGAAATCGAGGCCGTCGCCGCCGGGTTGCGCGATGCCGGCCATCGGGCCGAGGCCCGGCCCTGCGACGTGACCGACCTTGCCGCCTTCCGGGCGGTCGTGGACGGACTGGACCGGCTGGACGTCTTCGTCAACAACGCCGGCACCAACCGTCCCCGCAGGATGACCGAGGTGACGGAGGAAGACTTCGACCTGATCGTCGGGCTGAACCTGCGCGCGGCCTTTTTCGCGATGCAGGCGGTGACGCGGCGGATGATGGACCTTGGCCGGGGTGGGTCGGTCATCAACATGTCGTCGATGCTGGGGCATATCGGGGCCGAGGACCGATCGGTCTACTGCGCCTCGAAATGGGGGATCGAGGGGCTGACGAAGGCCGCCTCGATCGAACTGGCGCCGCACCGCATCCGCGTGAACTCGATCTGCCCGACCTTCATCGAGACGCCGCTGACGAAACCCTACTTCGAGAACCCGGCCTTCCTTGACCATGCCCTGCGGATGATCAAGCTGGGTCGTCTGGGCCAGGTCGAGGACATCACCGGCGCGGCGCTTTACCTTGCATCCGGGGCGTCGGCCCTGATGACGGGGTCCTCGATCGTGCTGGATGGCGGCTGGACCGCCGAGTGAAGCGTTGATCCGCAGGGCAGGGTGCCCTGACACCGGCGCGGACCCGGCATTACCGCTACTCGCGGGGCACCGGGACTGCGAGATTTCTCCGAAGCGGGTATTTACATACATACATGAATGTCTATAACGGCCCGATGCAAGGAAGGGCCGCATGCGGAAGACACGGGAAGATTCGGAACTGACGCGGCAGGCCATCCTTGACGCGGCCGAGCGGATGTTCTGCGAACGGGGCTTCGCGGCCACGACGCTGGACGCGGTCTCGCGTGCAGCAGGGGTCACGCGCGGCGCCTTCTACTGGCACTTCAAGGACAAGACCGAGGTTCTTGCCGCCCTGCACCAGCGCAGCTTCCTGCCGCAGGAACAGATCCTCGCCGGGGTCGCCGATGCCGGGCCGGACACGCTGGGATGCCTGCTGGACGCGACGGTCGAGGCCCTTCAATCCTTCGAGCAGGACGAGGGGCGGCAGCGGATCTTCCGCATCATGACGCACCTGACGCCGGCGGAATGCAATGACACGCTTGCCCGACTGGATGCCGAGATGCGGGCGCTGATCCTGCGGATCATGCAGCGCGCGCGGGACAACGGGACGCTTCATCCCGATTTCACCCCGCACGAGGCGCAGATCGTCCTGTCCGTCACCGTGGTCGGCCTTCTCGGCGAATGGCTGCGGTCCGGCAAGGGCTTTCCGCTGGCGTCCTTCGGCGGCAGGCTGCTGCGCCGTCAGATGGACCTGCTGCGCGCCGATCCGACGGGCGGACGGACGACCGGTCCCCCGGGTCGCGCAAGCCCCGCGACCAGGCATTGACTTTTCCGGCGCCGACGCGCCGAAACCCCGCCAAGCCATTTCTCCCGACAACCGGAAAGCTTCCCATGCTCCGATTCCGTTCCTCTTCGCCCGCGCCGGGCGTCATCGCCGCGCTGCTTATCGGGCTGTCGCCGCTTGCCGTCGCGGCGCAGGCGCCGACCCCTTCCGTCACCGTCATCGCGGCACAGCCGACCGACTATACCATGACCGCACGCCTGCCGGGCCGCATCAAGGCCTCGACCATCTCGGAGGTGCGGCCGCAGGTCTCGGGCATCATCCGGGAACGGCAGTTCGAGGAAGGCAGCGAGGTCGAGGCCGGCCAGCCGCTTTACACCATCGAGGACGAGACCTACGCCGCCGCCGTGTCGGCAGCCCAGGCCAGCGTGGCGCAGGCGCAGGCGAACTACGACCTTGCCGAGCGCGAAGCCCAGCGCGCCGAGGAACTGCTGGCCACCAACGCCGGGTCGGGCCAAAGGCGCGACAGCGCCGTGGCCACGCGCGACGCGGCCAGCGCCGCGCTGCAACTGGCGCAGGCACAACTGCAGTCGGCCGAGATCGACTACGAGCGGACCACCATCCGCGCGCCCATCGCCGGCGCCATCGGCTTTTCGCAGGCGACGCCGGGCACGCTGGTCGCGGCCCAGCAGCCGACGCCGCTGACGACGATCCGGGCGCTCGATCCCATCTATGTGGACGTGACGCAGTCGGCCAACGACCTGCTGCGCTGGCGACAGGCCGAAACCCAGGGCGGCGTGCTGGCGATGGGGCAGGCCACGCTGATCCTGCCCACGGGCGACGAATACCCGGTCAAGGGCGAGCTGCGCGCAGCCGAGCCGCAGGTCGAGCCGACGACCGGCATGATCACCCTGCGCATCGCCTTCCCCAACCCCGACAAGCTGCTGCTGCCCGGCCTTTATGTCGAGGTGCTGCTGCCCCAGGTCGAGGAGCAGGGCGTTTATCTCGTCCCGCAGTCGGTGGTGATGCGCGACGCGCAGGGCACCCCGCATGTGTGGGTGGTCGAGAACGGGACGGTCGCGGTGCGCAACCTGTCGATCCTCACCTCGGATGCGAACAACTGGGTGGTCACCGGCGGGCTGAACCCCGGCGACCAGATCGTCAGCACCGGCTTCCAGAAGGTCGCGCCCGGCGCCCCGGTCGAGATCGCGCCCGCCGGGCCGCCCGCCGCGGTGGCCGAGGCCGCGGCCCCGGCCGCGCCGGCCGAAGGAAACTGACACATGGCCCGCTTCTTCATCAACCGGCCCATCTTCGCATGGGTCATTGCCATCATCATCATGGGCCTGGGCCTGCTGTCGGTCCTGCAACTGCCGGTTTCGCAGTATCCCTCGATCGCCGGCCCCTCGATCGTCATCAGGACGGCCTATCCCGGCGCCTCGGCGCAGACATCGGCCGACACCGTCGTCCAGCTCATCGAGCGCGAGATGACCGGCCTTGACGGGTTGCGGAATATCGAATCCTCGACGACCTCGACAGGCGGCGCGCAGATCACCCTCAGCTTCGAACTGGGCACCAACCCCGACATCGCGCAGGTGCAGGTCCAGAACAAGCTGGCGCAGGCCGAGGCCGGGCTGCCCGAGGCGGTGGCGCGCCAAGGCGTCACGGTCGAGAAATCGGCAACCGGCTTCCTGATGGTCGTGGCGCTGGTGTCCACCGACGGGACGCGCAGCGCCATCGACCTTGCGGACTACCTCAACTCGTACATGGTCGAGCCGATCTCGCGGATCGACGGCGTGGGCAGCGTGCAGGTCTTCGGGTCGGAATACTCGATGCGGATCTGGCTGGACCCGACCAAGCTGAAATACTATGATCTGACGCCGGCGCAGGTGGTGGGCGCGATCCGCGCCCAGAACGCCCAGATTTCCGCGGGCGCCTTTGGCGCGATGCCCGCGCCTGCGGGCCAGCAACTGAACGCCACGATCACCGCGCAGTCGCTGCTGCGGACGCCCGAGGATTTCGAGCGCATCGTCCTGCGGGCCGACACGGACGGCGGGCTGGTCCTGCTGCGCGACGTGGCCCGCGCCGAGCTTGGGTCCGAGAACTACGAGATCGAGGGCTTCTACAACGGCCAGTCCTCCTCGGGCCTTGCGATCCAGCTTGCCTCGGGCGCGAACGCGCTCGACACGGCGGAACTGGTCAAGGCGCGGGTGGCCCAGCTGGCCGAGTTCATGCCGGCAGGCGTGGAATATGTCATTCCCTATGACACGACGCCCTTCGTCCTGATCTCGATCGAGGCGGTGGTCCATACACTGATCGAGGCGATCATTCTGGTCGTCTTGGTGATGCTGATCTTCCTGCACAACTTCCGCGCGACGCTGATCCCCACGCTGGCGGTGCCGGTCGTGATCCTCGGCACCTTCGGGATCATGGCGGTGCTGGGATTCAGCATCAACACGCTGACGATGCTGGCGATGGTGCTGGCCATCGGCCTGCTGGTCGATGACGCCATCGTGGTGGTCGAGAACGTCGAGCGGATCATGCGCGACGAGGGCCTCGGCCCGGTCGAGGCCACGCGCAAGTCGATGGACGAGATCTCGGGTGCGCTGGTCGGCATCGGCATCGTCGTCTCGGCGGTCTTCGTGCCGATGGCCTTCTTCGGCGGCTCGACCGGCGAGATGTACAAGCAGTTCGCCGTCACCATCGTCTCGGCCATGATGCTGTCGGTCTTCATCGCCCTGACCTTCACGCCCGCGCTTTGCGCCACGATGCTGAAGCCGCATCACCACGGCCATTCGTCCGGCCGCCGGATGGGCGCAATGGCCTGGCTCGGCAGCCGCTTCAGCGACTGGTTCGAGCGGAACTTCGGCCGCGTCACCAACGGCTACATGGCCATCGTCCGCAGCACGACGGCGCGTCCGTGGCGGATGATGATCGTCTATGGCCTGTTGCTGGCCGGCATGGTGTTCATGTTCCAGCGCACCCCCACCGCCTTCCTGCCCGACGAAGACCAGGGCGCGATCATGACCATCGTGCAGGCCCCGACCGGCACCACCGCCGAGGCGACCGAGGCGGTGATGGACAAGGTCTCGGAGTATTTCACCACGGCCGAGGCCGAGAATGTCGAATCCGTCTTTGCCGTGCGCGGCTTTTCCTTTGCGGGGCAGGGGCAGAACATGGGCATGATGTTCGTCCGCCTGAAGGACTGGGAGGAACGGGCCGATCCGGAACGCTCGGCCCAGGCCATCGCCGCGCGCGCCTTCGGTCCGCTGATGGGCGGCATCCGCGAGGCCATAGTCATCCCGATCGTCCCCCCCGCAGTGTTGGAACTCGGAAACGCCAGCGGCTTCTCGGCCTACCTGACGGCCTCGGCTGGCCAGTCGCACGAGGAACTGCTGGAAGCGCGCAACATGCTGCTGGGCATGGCAAGCCAAAGCCCGGTGCTGACCGCCGTGCGCCCCAACGGGGTCGAGGACGCGCCCCAGTTCGAGCTGAACATCGACTGGGCCAAGGCCGGGGCGGTGGGCGTGACCGCGACCGATGTGGGCTCGTTCCTGGCGACGGTCTGGTCGGGCGCCTATGTCAACGACTTCATCTACGAAGGCCGCATCAAGCGCGTCTATGTGCAGGGTGAACCATGGGCGCGCAGCGCGCCGCGCGACCTGGAACTGTGGCGCATCCAGAACGCCAACGGCGAGTTCGTCGATTTCTCGACCTTCGCCACGCAGGACTGGATCTATGGCCCCCAGCAGGTCAAGCGCTACAACGCGCAGGCGGCGATGGCGATCGACGGGATGCCCGCGCCGGGCTATTCGACCGGCGACGCCCTGGCCGAGATGGAGCGGCTGGCGGCCGAGCTTCCCCCCGGCTTCAGCCTGCAATGGACCGGCCTTTCGCTGGAGGAGAAGGAAGCGGGCGCGGGCGCCTATGCGCTTTACGCGCTGGCGCTGGCGACGGTGTTTCTGTGCCTTGCCGCGCTTTACGAAAGCTGGACCATCCCGATCGCGGTGCTGCTGGCGATGCCGGTGGGTGTCCTTGGCGCCCTGATCGGCGCCTGGGTCGGCGGGCAGGAGAACGGCGTCTACTTCCAGGTCGGCCTGCTGACCGTCGTGGGCCTGACCGGCAAGAACGGCATCATGATCGTCGAGTTCGCGCGGGAACGGATGGATTCCTTCCGCGAGGACGCGGTCACCGCCGTGCGCACCGCCGCGCGGCTGCGGCTGCGGCCCATCGTGATGACCTCGCTGGCCTTCGGGCTGGGGGTGCTGCCGCTGATCCTGTCCTCGGGGGCGGGGGCGGGCGCGCGCCACGCCATCGGCTATCCTGCGTTCTTCGGCACCTTCACCGGGACCGCGCTGACGCTGATCTTCGTGCCGGTCTTCTTCGTGATCGTCACCCGGCTGTTCACGCGCAAGCGGATGCCGGCGGAAGCGCCCGCCACCTGAGGCGCTGCCGATGAGAGGCCCCGTTATGGACGGGGCCTTTTCATTCAGGCCACCTGGAATCGAAACGGCCGCCGCAGGGGTCCTGCGGCGGCCGTTCGTCGATGGGGCGGGGATCAGCGGATCGGGTTGCGGTAGATCATCCGCCGGACCGAGCCGGTCTTGGACCGCATCAGGATCGTTTCCGTCTCGATGAAGTTCGGCTCGCGCCGCAGGCCCTTGACGATGGACCCGTTGGTGACGCCGGTGGCGGAAAAGATCACGTCCGCCGTCACCATCTCGTCGCGGGTATAGATGCGGTTCAGGTCGGTGATCCCGGCCTTGGCGGCGCGGCCGCGTTCGTCGTCGTTGCGGAACAGAAGCCGGCCCCAGATCTGCCCGCCCATGCATTTCAGCGCGGACGCGGCCAGCACGCCCTCGGGCGCCCCGCCCGAGCCCATGTACATGTCGATGCCGGTCTTGTCGGGTTCCGCCACATGCATGACGCCCGCCACGTCGCCGTCGGTGATCAGGCGGATCGCGGCGCCGGTGGCGCGGACTTCGGCGATCATCGCCTCGTGGCGCGGGCGTTCCAGGATGCAGACGGTGATGTCCTCGGGCTTGACGCCGCCGGCCTGGGCCAGCGCATGGACCCGTTCCGTGGGGGTCATGTCGAGGCTCACCACGTCCGTGTCATAGCCCGGACCCACGGCCAGCTTGTCCATGTAGACGTCGGGCGCGTGCAGCAGCGTGCCGCGCGGGGCCATGGCGATCACGGTCAGCGCGTTCGGCATGTCCTTGGCGGTCAGGGTGGTGCCTTCCAGCGGGTCCAGCGCGATGTCCACCTCGGGGCCGTCGCCGCTGCCGACCTCCTCGCCGATGAACAGCATCGGCGCCTCGTCGCGCTCGCCCTCGCCGATGACGACGACGCCGCGGATGTCCAGCTTGTTCAGCTGGTCGCGCATGGCGTTCACGGCGGCCTGGTCGGCGGCCTTCTCGTCGCCGCGCCCGATCAGCCGGGCAGAGGCATGGGCCGCGGCCTCGCTGACGCGGGCGAGGCCCAAGGACAGCATCCGGTCGTTGAAATCGGTGGTAGAGGCGCTCATCGGTCGTTCCTTCGCTGGCCGTTTGCAGGCGCTCTTAGGCCCGGCCCGTGGTTCCGTCCAGCCTGTGGGCGCTAACAGATACAAATGAGGACAATCAGTCCGGCGACAGTTCCAGTGCCAAGGCGTGGATGCGGGGCACGATGTCCCCCAGTGTGCGGTTGACCAGCCGGTGCTGTTCCACCCGGCCAAGCCCCCTGAAGCGGGGCGAGGCCATGCGGATGCGGAAATGCGTCTGCCCGCCCTCGCGCCACCCCCCGTGACCGCGGTGCTGTTCGCTTTCGTCGATGACCTCAAGCCGCGTCGGCTCGAGTTCTTTCAGGCGTGCCTGCATCTCTTCGGCGATAGTCTGCTGCATTTCCAGGCTCTCCCCCTTTTTCTTCCGGTGAAATGACCTACACTCCCGGTCCCGAGTCGAAAAGCAGGCCATTCATGACCAACAGCGACCCGTTCGGTTTCGATATCTCCGCCGCCTCGGACAAGAAGCGGCGGTCCAAGGGCCGACGCGGGATGTCCGGCGCCTTCGAGACCTCGACCCGCAGGTGCGACAAGGCCGGCTGCACCCAGCCGGGCCAGTATCGCGCGCCGAAGTCGCCCAAGCAGCTGGACGACTATTACTGGTTCTGCAAGGACCATGTGCGGGAATACAACACCAACTGGAACTACTTCCAAGGCCAGTCCGAGGCCGAGTTCCAGGAGTTTCTGGACAATGCCACCGTCTGGGAACGCCCGACCCGCCCCTTCGGCCGGGCCACGCAGGAACAGGCCTGGGCCCGCCACGGCGTCAGCGACCCGCTGGAGATCCTCGGCGCCAACGGCACCAACCCCGAGGCCCGGCTGCGCGCCACCCGCAAGCTGCCGCCCACCGAACGCCGCGCCTTGGAAATCCTTGACGCCAAGGACAGCTGGACCAAGCAGGAAATCCGCAAGCAGTACAAGTCGCTGGTCAAGGACCTGCACCCCGACATGAACGGCGGCGACCGTTCCGACGAGGACCGCCTGCAGGAGGTCGTCTGGGCCTGGGACCAGATCAAGGACAGCCGCAGCTTCAAGGACTGAGGCCGAGGCCGCGCCGGTTGCGCTGGCCCGCCCCAAGCCGGGGATTTCGCACCCCCATCGTCCTATGCGACAATCCCGCGGGAGATTCATGACCGTCCGTAGCCATGAGGGCATCGTTCGGGCGCCCCGGTGTATCCTCGCGGCCGGCGAACGCCCGGAAAACGGTTCGGTCGAGCGTTTTCAGCCAGCGGAGACCCAAGCCCAAGGCGGCGCGGACAGCCCGTTCTTCGGGCGCATCTCTTCACATCGCCGGGACGGCCGCCTTCCCGGCCTTGCGCCCGCGGCGGGCCTTCGCGACAAGCACGGGCATGACTGCCTTCCTGAATGTCGAATGCTCGCTGACCGGGCGGCGCTGGACCGGCCCCGATCCTGCCGGGGAACGGATTGCCGAAGGGCTGGCGCAGGCGGCGGGCCTTCCGCTGCCCGTGGCCCGCGTCCTTGCCGCCCGCGGCGTCACGCCCGAGGACGCGCCTGGTCATCTCGATCCGCGCCTGCGCGACCTGCTGCCCGATCCCCTGCGCCTGCGCGACACGGACCTTGCCGCCGAGCGGCTGGTCGCCGCCGTCACATCGGGCGAGCGCATCGCCGTCTTCGCCGACTATGACGTGGACGGCGGGGCCTCGGCGGCGCTGATCCTCTGCTGGCTGCGCGCGCAGGGGCGGGACGCGACGCTTTATGTCCCCGACCGCATCGACGAGGGCTATGGCCCCAATGTCCCCGCCATCGACCGGCTTGCGCAGGATCACGGGCTGATCGTCTGCGTGGACTGCGGCACGCTCAGCCACGAGGCGCTGGCCGTCGCCCGCGGCCGTGCCGACGTGGTCGTGCTGGACCACCATCAGGGCGGCGAGACCCTGCCGCCCGTGCTGGCCGTGGTGAACCCGAACCGCGCGGACGAGGACGGCGCGCTGGGCCATCTCTGCGCGGCCGGGGTGGTCTTCCTGACGCTGGTGCAGGCCAACCGCGTCCTGCGCGGGCAAGGGGCGCCCGAGCCCGACCTGATCCCGCTGCTCGATCTGGTGGCGCTGGCGACGGTGGCCGACGTGGCCCCGCTGGTGGGCGTGAACCGCGCCTTCGTGCGGCAGGGGCTTGCGATCATGGCCCGCCGCGCAAGGCCGGGGCTGGTCGCGCTGTCGGATGTGGCGCGGCTGGACAGCGCGCCCTCGGCCTTTCACCTGGGCTTCCTGCTGGGGCCCAGGATCAACGCGGGCGGGCGGGTGGGGCGGGCGGACCTGGGCGCGCGCTGCCTCAGTTCCACGGACCCGGCCGAGGCCGGGGCGCTGGCGCTGGAACTCGATGCGCTGAACCGCGAGCGGCGGACGATCGAGGGCATGGTGCGCGAGGCCGCGCTGGCCCAGGCCGAGGCGCGCGGCGATCCCGTGCTGTCCTGGGCCGCGGGCGAGGGCTGGCATCCGGGCGTCGTCGGCATCGTCGCCGCGCGGCTGAAAGAGGCGACCGGCCGGCCCTCGGTGGTGATCGGCATCTCGGGCGGCGTCGGAAAGGGCTCGGCCCGCTCGGTGCCCGGCGTTGACCTTGGCCGCGCCATCCAGCGGCTTGAGGCCGAGGGGCTGATCACCCGCGGCGGCGGCCACGCCATGGCAGCCGGTCTGACGGTCGAGCCGGCGTTGATACCCGCGGCGATGGCGCGTTTGTCCGAACTTGTCGCGGGCGCGGTGCAGGGGCAGGGCGGGGACGCGCTGCGCATCTCGGGCCTGCTGGACGCCCGCGCCGCGACGCCTGACATGATCGAGGCGCTGGACCGCGCCGGTCCCTTCGGCGCGGGCGCCCCTGCGCCCCGCTTCGCGCTGTCGGGCCAGATCATCGAGCGCGCCGACACGATGGGCGAATCCCACCTGCGCCTGCGCGCCCGCAGTCCTGGGATGGCCGCCTTGGACGCCGTTGCTTGGGGCGCGATGCAGGGGCCGCTCGGCCCGGCGCTGCTGACGGCAAGGGGACGGCGCCTTCATCTCGCGGGGAAGCTCGAACTGTCGATCTGGGGAGGGCGCCAGCGTGTGCGCCTGCGTCTGGATGACGCCGCCGAGGCCCCGTGACGCCTTGCGGTGAATTTTGCCAAGGCAATTTTTTCTGCTTGCAGCCGTCAGGAGGATTGCCTAGATACCGCTCCACGCCGCGCAGCCAAGGCTGCAGAGGCGCCAAAGGTGGCCCGTTCGTCTATCGGTTAGGACGTCAGGTTTTCAACCTGAAAAGAGGGGTTCGACTCCCCTACGGGCTGCCACTTTCCCTTTATGACAAGAAGCTGGCCGTTCATGCTGCGGTCCTTGGCGATCTGGTTGCCGAAGGCGGCAAGGGTTCCGCTGTCGGTTCAGGTCAGGTGCCGTTCGCCGGGATTCATCTGTCCTGTCCACAGCATCGAACACCGGCGGGCTCATGTGGCCGGGGTGGCCATGAACGAGGGCAATGGCCCCCCGCTTCCCGGGTCAGGCTGAAAAGCCGCGTCCGGCACCCAGCGCGGGGTCACGCGGCGGCCGGGGCAGGGTGATCGAGGGGTCGCCCCCGCCTTCCTGCATGTCCGGGGTGACACCGCCCGGATAGGCGCCGACCACGGCGAAATCGTCGCTCTGGCCGCGGTTGCAGTGGGCCAGCCCGGCGGGGATCACCACCACGTCCCCCGCCTCGATCCGGTGGATCTCGCCAGAAGGGCCGCCAAGCTGGATGTCGGCCCAGTCCGCGTAGCAGCCCAGCGCCTCATGCGTCGTCGCGTGGTAGTGGTGGAAGTCGTGGACGCCGTTCCGCCAGGCGCCGGTCCAGCCGTTCGCCGCAAACCTGTTCTCGAACCACGCGGGGCGGGGCTCGCCCACGCCCTTGTGGACGACCGGCGCGGTCATCGGCGCAGCCGCGCGATCAGGGACGAGGTGTCCCAGCGGCCGCCGCCCATCCCCTGGACGTCCTTGTAGAACTGGTCCACCAGCGCGGTGACGGGCAGGCTCGCCCCCGTCTCGTCGGCGGTCGCAAGGCAGATGCCGAGGTCCTTGCGCATCCAGTCCACCGCGAAGCCGAAGTCGTATTTCCCCTCGGCCATCGAGGCATGGCGGTTCTGCATCTGCCAGCTTCCGGCGGCGCCCTGGCTGATGACCTCGACCACCTCGGGGATCGACAGCCCGGCGCGTTCGGCGAAGTTCAGCGACTCGGCCAAGCCCTGCACCAGCCCGGCGATGGCGATCTGGTTGCACATCTTGGTCAACTGCCCGGCACCCGACGGACCCATCAGGCGGCAGATGCGGGCATAGGCGGCCATCACCGGCTCGGCACTGGCGTAATCCTCGGGCGTGCCGCCGCACATGATGGAAAGCTGCCCGTTCTCGGCCCCCGCCTGACCGCCCGAGACCGGCGCGTCCACGAAGCCGAGGCCAGCCGCCCGCGCCACCACCGCCAGCTCGCGCGTGACCTGTGCCGAGACGGTGGTGTGATCGACGAAGACCGCGCCCTTGGCCATGCCTGCGAAGGCGCCGTCCTCGCCGGTGCAGACCTGCCGCAGGTCATCATCGTTGCCGACGCAGGCCAGCACGAACTCGGCCCCCTTGGCGGCGGCGCGGGGCGTCGTCGCGTGGCGGCCCTTGTGGCGGCTGGACCAGGCCTCGGCCTTGGCGGCGGTGCGGTTGTAGACGGTGACCTCATGCCCCGCAGCGGCAAGATGCCCCGCCATCGGAAAGCCCATCACGCCCAGTCCCAGGAATGCCACCCGCGCCATCGATCCCTCCGGTCTGCCGCGTTGAAAAGCCGCGGCCGCTGCCCTATCAGCCTTGCACATTCCATTGCCCCGGCGCCCCGGTCAACCGGCGCCCGCCGATTTCAAGGACGTTCCCCGCCCATGCTTTCGCTGTTTCGCTGGCTGGTCCGGCTGACCATCGGCCTGATGATCGGGTTCGTGGCGGCGGTGGTGCTGGCATGGTATTTCGCCGTCCGCTCGCTGCCCGACTATGACGCGCAATTCGCGCTGGAGGGCCTGCGCGCGCCGGTCGAGATCGTGCGGACGACCGAGAACGTCCCCCATATCCTTGCCGCGACCGACCACGACGCCTTCTTCGCGCTGGGCTTTGCCCATGCGCAGGACCGGCTGTTCCAGATGGTGGTGTTGCGCCGGGCGGCGCAGGGGCGGCTGGCCGAGATGTTCGGCGAGCGCGCCTATGCCGCCGACGACCTGTCCCGCCGCCTTGGGCTGTGGCGGAACGCGCAGGCCTCGGTCGAGACGCAGGACGAAGCCACGCAGGCCGCACTGCTGGCCTATGCCGACGGGGTGAACGCCTGGGTCCAGCAGGTGAACGAAGGCGCACGGGGCCGCGGCGCGCCCGAGTTCTTCCTGCTGCCCGGCGACATCGCCTATTGGCAGCCGGCGGATTCGCTGGCGATCCTCAAGCTGGTGGCGGCAGGCGCCTCGGGCCAGATCCGGGCCGAGGTGACGCGGGCGCGGGTGTCGATTGCCGCCCCCCAGCGCGCGGGCGACCTGGTGGGCGCGGTAGGTGAGCCGCCCTTGCCCGGCTATGCCGCGCTGTTCGGCAGCGGCGCGCGTTTCGTCGCGCCGCCCGAAGGTCCGGCGCCGGACTGGTTCGATGCGCTGGTCGGCTATGTCGGCGTCGGTCCGGGCGCGACCGCCAATGCCTTTGCCGCCGCGGCCGATCGCACGGCGGCGGGGGCGCCCTTGCTGGCCAACGATCCCCATGTGGCGCTGACCGCGCCCTCGCTGTGGTATCTGGCGCGCATGGACCTGCAGGCGGGCAGCGTCATCGGCGGCACCATTCCCGGCATCCCGGCGATCCTGGCCGGGCGCAACCCCGGCCTTGCCTGGGGGCTGACCCCCGCCTGGGTGGACGACCAGGACATCGTGATGGAGGAGGTGCAGCCCGGCGCCCCCGACCGCTATCTGGGCGATGGCGGCTGGCGCGATTTCAGCACCCGGCACGAGATCATCCGCGTCCATGGCGCAAGCGACCGCCGCATCACCCTGCGCGAGACCGAGGCCGGCCCGGTCATTCCGCCGGCGCAGCTCGGTCTGGCCGGGGTGACGCCGGCGGGCCACGTCCCCGCGCTGCGCTGGACCGGGCTTTCGCCGGCAGACACCACCATGAGCGCGCTGGTCGCGCTGATGCAGTCGCCGGACCGGGCCGGGGCGCAGCGCGCCGTCCGCGGCATCGTCGCCCCGGCGGTCGAGGTGACGCTGGCCGACGAAGACGGCATCGCGCAGGTCCTTGCCGGCGAGATCCCGCGCCGCGCCGCCGGGCATCCGACGGCGGGGCGGATGCCCGCGCCGGGGCGCGATCCGGATGTCCGCTGGCTCGATCCGGTTGGTCCCGACGATCCGCTGCGCGCCACCGCGCTGTTGCAGGGCATGGTGGCCGCGACCGGGGCCGAGCGGGCGGTGGGCGCAGGAACCGCGCTGATCCCGCCGCCGGGCAGCACCGTGTCGGACGGTCCCGATCCGCAGGCCGCGCTGACGACCATCCCTGCCTCATCCTTCGATGAAACGAACCCTGCCGCCGACGCGGTTGAGGGCGCGGCCCGCCCCCCGAGCCTCGGGTATGACCGCGACGATCCGCTGCGCCTGTCGCGCCTGTCGCGGCTGCTTGCCTCGCGCGAGATCCATTCGCGCGACAGCTTCATCGACGCGCAGCTTGATACCGTCAGCCCGGCCGCCCGTGCGCTGCTGCCGATCGTCGGCGCCGAACTGTGGTTCACCGGCGACCCTGCCGCACCCGGCACGCCGGAACGCCAGCGGCAGGAGGCGCTGGCCCTGCTAGCCGAGTGGGACGGCAACATGAGCGAGCATCTGCCTGAGCCGCTGATCTATTCCGCCTGGATGCGGCATCTGCAGGAGCGGCTGATCCATGACGAGCTTGGCCCGCTGGCCGGCGAACTGGGGGGCAGGTTGCAGCCGGCCTTCATCGACCGCGTGTTCCGCGACACTGATGGCGCCTCGGCTTGGTGCGACGTGGCGCAGTCGGCCCCCGTCGAGGACTGCCCCACCATCGCCCGGCAGGCGCTGGACGCGGCCCTGATCGACCTGACGGCGCGCTTCGGGCCGGACGTGGAAAGCTGGCGCTGGGGCGACATCCATGTGGCGCGGCACGAGCATCCCGCCTTGGGCCGGATGCCGCTGCTTGGGTGGGTGGTCAGCCTCGTCCAGTCCACCTCGGGCGACGGGTCGAGCATCGCCCGCGCGCCCACGATGGGGGGCGGGACGAACCCCTGGGCCGCCGTCGGAGGGGCGGGCTATCGCGGCGTCTACGACCTCGCCGACCCGGACAGCTCGGTCTTCGTGATCGCCACCGGGCAGTCAGGCCACCCGCTGTCGCGCCATTACGACGACCAGGCCGAACGCTGGCGGCGGGGCGAATATGTGGCGATGTCGCTGGACCCGACGCTGGCGCGGGCAGGTGCGGTGGGGGTGACGGTGCTGCGGCCCGCTTCCTGAACAAGCGGGACAAGGTTTTCGCGCCGTCGTGGAAAGGCATGGGGCGAGGGGCAGGGCGCCTTGGAACTGCATGGCAGGGCCGGGGACCAGCGCCACCTCGGGCTTCGTCCCGTCTCACGGCAAGCGGTTCACCGGACCGTTTGCCGTGAGCCCGCCCCGAGGATATTCGGAACCGTCCGAACTCCGGCCGCAAGCGCCCGGAGCCGGCAGGAGATCGCGTCAGACCGCCCTCTTCAGCGCCTCGACCAGATCCGTGCGTTCCCAGCTGAAGCCGCCGTCCGCTTCCGGCGCGCGGCCGAAATGGCCATAGGCGGCGGTGCGGCGATAGATCGGGCGGCACAGGTCCAGCTTGTCGCGGATGCCCTTGGGCGTCAGGTCCATGACCTCGCCCACGGCGCGCTCGATTTCCGCGTCGGAAACCTTGCCGGTGCCGAAGCTGTCGGCATAGATCGACAGCGGCGCCGCGACCCCGATCGCATAGCTGAGCTGGATCACGCAGCGTTCCGCCAATCCCGCCGCGACCACGTTCTTGGCGAGGTAGCGCGCGGCATAGGCGGCCGAGCGGTCCACCTTGGTCGGGTCCTTGCCCGAAAACGCGCCGCCGCCATGCGGGGCCGCGCCGCCATAGGTGTCCACGATGATCTTGCGCCCCGTCAGCCCGGCGTCCCCGTCGGGCCCGCCGATCACGAAGGTGCCGGTCGGGTTGACGTGCCACACGGTGTTTTCCGTCAGCCAGCCCCGGGGCAGCACCTCGCGCACATAGGGTTCCACGATGGCGCGGATGTGGTCCGAGGTCTGCGCCTCGTCCTTGTGCTGGTGGCTGACGACGATCTGCGTGACCTCGACGGGCTTGCCATCCTCGTAGCGCAGGGAAAGCTGCGACTTGGCGTCGGGACCGAGGGTCGGTTCGGCGCCCGACTTGCGCGCCTCGGCCAGCCGGCGCAGGATCGCATGGGCATACTGGATCGGTGCCGGCATCAGTTCGGGCGTCTCGTTGACGGCGTAGCCGAACATGATCCCCTGGTCGCCCGCGCCGCCGGTCTGGACCCCGCCCCAGATATGGGCGGACTGTTCGTGCAGGAAGTTCAGGACATGGCAGGTGTTCCAGTGGAACTTTTCCTGCTCATAGCCGATGTCGCGGATGACCCCGCGGGCGATCTCGGGGACGTCGCCCATGACCTCGGCCAGCCGGCCCTCGTCCTTCAGGCCGATCTCGCCGCCGATCACCACGGTCGCGGTGGTGGCGAAAGCCTCACAGGCGACGCGGGCCTCTGGTTCCTCGGCCAGCAGCGCGTCGAGAACCGCGTCAGAAATCTGGTCGCACAATTTGTCGGGATGCCCTTCCGAGACGGACTCGGAGGTGAAAACGTAATTCTGACGGGACATGAACGCTCCATTGGGATCAAGACCGCGCCACGCCAGGAAGCCGTTGTGGGGGTCATGCGCGGGCCTACGCGAGCGGCCCGGTCGCGTCAATGCCTGCGCCTGCGGACGATGGAGAGCCAGCCCATCGCCAGCGCCATCAGCGCCAGCATCGGCGCATCGCCCCAGCGCCACCACAAAGTCGGGGGCAGCGCGCCCGGCAGCCGCGCGTCGATGATGCCCGCCCGGTCCAGCGGCAGGGTGGCCCGGACCTCTCCGCGCGCGTCGATCACCGCCGAGACGCCGGTGTTGGCCGCGCGCAGCACCGGCAGGCCCGACTGGATTGCCCTAAGCCGCGCCTGCGCCAGATGCTGATAGGGGCCGGACCAGGCGCCGAACCAGGCGTCGTTGGTGACCTGCAGGATCCACTCGGGGCGCTGGCCGCGCATGAGGTGACGCTCGAAGATCGTCTCGTAGCAGATCATCGGCTGGAAGGGGGGCAGGCCCTCCAGCGCCAGCACCTGCGGGCCGGGGCCGGAACTGTAGCCGTTGCCGTATTGCGCCGCGAAGGCGGTGATGCCGAAGCGCGCCAGCGCATCGCCCCAAGGAATGTATTCGCCGAAGGGGACAAGGTGGAACTTGTCGTAGATCGCACCGATGCGCGCGTCGGCGGTGAATTCGGCGAGGCTGTTGAACCAGGCCGAGCCTTCGCTGCGCTGGATGCCGGTGATGGTGGTGGCGCCCGAGGCGGCGGCGATGTCGGTCAGCAGGGGCTGGGCGTCCTCCAGCAGGAAAGGCACTGCCGTTTCGGGCCAGACCACGGCATCGGGCCGCCCGGTCCCGAGTTCGGGCTTGAGCGGCAGCGCCGAAAAGCTGGTCAGGCGCTCGTAGAAGACGGGCGCCCACTGTGGGCTCCACTTCAGGGTCTGGTCGGCGTTCGGCTGGACCAGGCGGATGATCCGGGGCTGGTCGGCGGGCAGGGCCTGGTTCAGGCGGGCAAGGCCCGCGAACCACGCCGCCCCGATCAGCATCGCCGCATTGCCAAGGCCGGGAAGCAGGGCCGCCGGCCAGTTCGGTCCGCGCGAGGGCCGCGTCCCGAGGACGATCAGCAGCGCCGCGCCCATGGTCAGCGCCGAAAGGCCCATGGCCCCGAACCACGCCGCGACCTGGCCGGCCGGCGTGTCGATCCAGACATGGCCGGTCAACGCCCAGGGAAAGCCGGTGAAGATCCAGCCCCGCAGCCAGTCCGAGACCAGAATCGCCAGCGCCAGGGCCGCCGCGCGGCTGCGCCGGTCCCGGCCCGACCGATGCGCGATCCATGCCGGAACTGCCCAGAACAGCCCGCCTCCCAGCGCCATGAGGATCAGGGCAAAGGGCGACATCCAGCCGTAGATCTCGGCTTCGACAAGGAACGGCTGGGTGATCCAGAACAGCGCCAAGGCGAAATGCCCCGTGCCGAAAGCCAGCGCCCGCAAGCCGGCGGCACGGGCAGAGGCCACCCCCGACAGGCGCCACAGCATGGCGGCCAGCGCAAGCAGCGTCAGCGGCCACAGCCCCCACGGGGCCTGACCGGTGGCGGCAATGACGCCGATGGCGAAGTCGGCCGTGATCCGCCCGGCCATTGCGATCCCGCCGGGGCGCGCAACGGCCTTGGCAGGCGGCCCGGCGGCCCGCTGCATCCCTTCCGTCAGGCCTGCGGAGCCGAGTCCGAGACCCGGTCCGCTTGGGTCTGGTCAACCTCGGGCTGGGGCGGGTCGGCCTGATCGGACTGCGGACCGGAAACCGCATCGTCCCCCGCCCGGCCGGCCTCGGCGCGTACTGGCCCTTCCACCGGAACATCTGCTGCCGCCTCGGGGCGGCGAGCATCGGCATCTTCCCGTTCTGCCGGTGCGTCCCGGCTGTCGGCGGATGCTTCCTGGACAGTCAAGGCGTCCGAGGGGCTTGCGGCCTCGTCGATGCTGGGGGTCGTGACCTTTCCGGTCCCTGCATCCCGCCCGTCTTCGGCTGCGGGCGTTTCTGCAGGTTCGGCGGGGGCTTCGGACTGCGGGGCCGCGCCGGTCCCGGCGTCTTCGGCGCCTGCGTCAGTCTTGGCGGGCTTTCGGCGGCTGCGGGTCGCACGGGGCTTTGCGACAGGCTTGGCCTGCCTTGCTGGCTTGGCCTTGGTCGCCGGGGCTTCCGCGTCACCCTCGGGCTCAGCGGTGCCCGACGGCGCCTCCTGCGCGGGGGCATCTGCGGCAAGCCCGCTTTCAAGCGCAACCTCGGTCGCCGGGGCCTCGGTTCCCGCTTCGGCCTCCGCCTTGACCGGGTTTGCGCTTTCCGCGACCGCGTCAAGCGCCTGATCGTCGGACGGCGCCTCTTTGACGGCCCGCGTCGACCGGCTGCGGCGGGACCGCGTGCGCTTGGGGGAGGCGGCCGTATCGGCCTCGCCATTCCCCTCCGCGTTGCGAGAGGCGGCCGCCTCTTGCCCGTCCGCTTCCGCCTCTTTCGCCTGTTCGCGCGGCGGGTCCTCGCTGCGCGGCGGCGCATTGGTCATGCGGGCATCGGTCACGGCCAGGGCGTCGCTGAAGCTGGTCAGCAGGAAGTCGGGCGTATGGTCGCCCATGCCCGTCACCGCCGGACCCCGGTCGCGGTCCCGGGGACGCCGGTCGTCGCGGCGTTCCTCGCGCGCAGGCTCGCGCCGCTCGTCCCGGTGATCGCGGCTGCGGTCCTCGCGCTCCTCGCGGGCGCCGTTGCCTGCGGGTTTGCGGCTTTCGCCCGTGGCGGTGGCCCTAGGCTCTTGGGGTGCAGGGCTTTCGCTCACCTCCGCCTTTTCCCGGGCCGGCTCATCCCGCGACGCCCCGCGGCGAGAGCGCGTGCGGGTCGGCGCACCGCGCTGGTTGCCGCGCTCGGACACGGGGCGGGGCGGCTTCTGGGCCGCGTCGGAAAGCTGGAAGCCTTCGGGCACAGGGGCGCGGGGCAGGGTCTGCTTCACCAGCCCCTCGATCGCCGACAGGTATTTTTCATCCGCCGGCGTGCCGATGGAAATGGCCGTGCCCTCGCGTCCCGCCCGGCCGGTGCGGCCGATGCGATGGACGTAGTCCTCGGCATGGCTGGGCAGGTCGAAGTTGATGACATGGCTGACCGCCGGGATGTCCAGCCCCCGCGCCGCCACGTCCGACGCCACGAGGAAGCGCAGCGTGCCTTCACGGAAGCCGTCCAGCGTGGCCGTCCGCACGCGCTGGTCCAGGTCGCCGTGGATGGGTGCTGCGTCATAGCCATGCGCCTTCAGCGACTTGGCGACGATGTCCACGTCGGTCTTGCGGTTGCAGAAGATGATGGCGTTCTTGAGGCTCTCGCCTTCGGCGTCGATCAGGGCGCGCAGCAGTTCGCGTTTCTGCTTGGCGCTCTGGTCGCGGCGGGTGGGCGTGATCTCGACCAGCTTCTGGGTGATCGTTTCCGAGGTCGTGGCCTGGCGTGCGACCTCGATCCGCTCGGGCGCGTGCAGGAAGGTGTTGGTGATCCGCTCGATTTCCGGCGCCATGGTGGCCGAGAAGAACAACGTCTGCCGGGTAAAGGGGGTCAGCTGGAAGATCCGCTCGATATCCGGGATGAAGCCCATGTCCAGCATCCGGTCGGCCTCGTCCACGACCATGATCTGGACGCCCGTCAGCAGCAGCTTGCCACGTTCGAAATGGTCCAGAAGGCGGCCGGGGGTGGCGATCAGCACGTCCACGCCGCGGTCGATCAGCTTGTCCTGTTCGCCGAAGCTGACGCCGCCGATCAGCAGCGCCTTGGTGAGTTTCGTGTGCTTGGCATAGGTGTCGAAGTTCTCGGCCACCTGAGCTGCCAGTTCGCGCGTCGGACACAGGACCAGCGAGCGCGGCATCCGCGCCCGCGCCCGGCCGCGGCCCAGCAGGGTGATCATCGGCAGCACGAAGCCGGCGGTCTTGCCGGTGCCGGTCTGGGCGATGCCCAGCACGTCGCGGCCTTCCAGGGCGGGCGGGATGGCGCCCGCCTGGATCGGCGTCGGATTCTCGTAGCCCGCCTCGGCAATGGCCTGCAGCACCTTGGGGTCGAGCTTGAGATCGGAGAATTTCGTCATCGGGGTCTTTCGAAAGGAGGTGTCGCTGTCCGACGCGCAAACCTGCGCGATAAGCGGGACGCGGCCTTCCATGCGCCCCTCGGTCGCCCGCCGGATGCGGGCCTCGCGCATCTACAGCCAAATGGGCCGCAGGTCAATTCAAACCGCGATCCGATGCAGGTGGGGGCCTGCTGCGGCCCTGTCAAGTTGCACCGGGGCGGGGGTTCGTTTCCCGGCGCGGTTGCGGCGGGCAGGCGGCTTCGCTATCGCAGGACGGACAGGATGAGAGACCCATGAATATCTTCGCCGACATCCGCGCGCTGGTGATCCAGGCGCTGACCGACATGACCGGACAGGGCAGGCTGCCCGCCGGCCTGGACTTCGCCGCCGTCGCGGTGGAACCCCCGCGCGACGCCGCCCATGGGGACATGGCCACCAATGCCGCGATGGTGCTGGCGAAACCCGCGGGCATGAAGCCGCGCGAGATCGCCGACCTGCTGGCCGCCCGCCTGACCGGCGACCCCCGCATCGCAAGCGCCGAGGTCGCGGGGCCGGGCTTCCTGAACCTGCGCCTTGCCCCCGGCATCTGGGCCGATGTCCTGCGCGCGGCCCTGTCCGCCCCCGGCGACTACGGCCGCGTGCCTGCAGGGAACGGCCCGCGCGTCAACGTCGAGTTCGTCAGCGCCAACCCAACCGGCCCGATGCACGTCGGCCACATGCGCGGCGCGGTCTTCGGCGATGCCTTGGCGAACCTGCTGCAGTTCGCAGGCGAGGACGTGACCCGCGAATACTACATCAACGACGGCGGCGCGCAGGTCGATGTGCTGGCCCGTTCCGCCTATGAACGCTACCGCGAGGCGCACGGGCAGGAGCCGCAGATCGCCGAGGGCCTTTATCCCGGCGACTACCTGATCCCCGTGGGCGAGGCGCTGAAGGCCCGTTTTGGTGACAGCCTGCTCGACAAGCCGGAATCCGACTGGCTGGCCGAGGTGCGCGGCTTCGCCACCGAGGCCATGATGCAGGTGATCCGCGAGGATCTGGACCTGCTGGGCGTCCGCATGGACGTCTATTCCTCGGAAAAGGCCCTTTACGGCACCGGCCGGATCGAGGCCGCCATCGACCGGCTGCGCGCCGAGGGGCTGATCTACGAAGGCACGCTGGAACCCCCCAAGGGCAAGACCCCCGAGGACTGGGAGCCGCGAAAGCAGACCCTGTTCCGGTCCACCGCCCATGGCGACGACGTGGACCGGCCGGTGAAGAAGTCGGACGGGTCATGGACCTATTTCGCCCCCGACATCGCCTATCACTGGGACAAGATCGACCGCGGCTTCGATCAGTTGATCGACATCTTCGGGGCCGACCACGGCGGCTATGTCAAGCGGATGCAGGCGGCGGTGTCCGCCCTGTCGAACGGCCGGGTGCCGCTGGACGTCAAGCTGATCCAGTTGGTCCGGCTGTTCAAGAACGGCGAACCCTTCAAGATGTCCAAGCGCGCGGGCACCTTCGTCACCCTGCGCGACGTGGTGGAACAGGCGGGCCGCGACGTCACCCGCTTCCACATGCTGACGCGCAAGAACGACGCCGCGCTGGACTTCGACTTCGACAAGGTACTGGAACAGTCCAAGGACAACCCCGTCTGGTATGTCCAATATGCCAGCGCGCGCATCAACAGCGTGTTGCGCCGGGCGGGCGAGATGGGCGTGGACATTTCCGACGCGGCGCTGGCGCAGGCGGTCGCGGACCTCGAACATCCCGCCGCGCAGGCCCTGGCCCGCCGGATCGCCGAATGGCCCCGCACCGTGGAAATCGCCGCCCGCGCGCATGAGCCGCATCGGATCGCCTTCTACCTTTATGACCTCGCGTCCGACCTGCATGCCTTGTGGAACCGCGGCAACGACGAGGCGACGCTGCGTTTCGTGCAGGATGGTGACATCGCCGCAACAGCGCCGAAAATCGCGCTTGCACGTGCAGTCGGCGTTGTCATTTCGGCCGGTTTCGCTATCTTGGGCGTCACGCCGGCACAGGAAATGCGCTGATCCAAGACGCATCCGGCCGGAAGGATGAGCGGCAACGAAAACCGGGGCTTACCCGGAACAGGCAGGACAGGATACGATGACGGTGGTGGATTTCCGCTCCGGCGGGTATGACGATGCACGCGGACCCCATGGGCGCGGCCAGCCCAACGCGTCCTTTCGGTCGCATGAATGGGATGAGGACTGGGATGACGCGCATCGCGCCATGGGGGCCGGGGCGCTGCCGCTCAGCGACCGCGACAGCGTGCTGGGCCGGGTCGCGCGGCTGACCCATTACCTTGGCGCGCTCGTGTCGGTCGTCCTGATGATCAGCCTGATGGTCTGGGGCTACCAGCTTGTCGTGCGCGATGTGTCGGGCGTCCCCGTCATCCGCGCGGTCGAGGGCGAAGCCCGGATCGCCCCCGACGAACCGGGCGGGATGCTGTCCGACCGCGCGGGCTTTGCCGTCAACGACGTGGCTGCCGGGGCCGAAAGCGCCCCGGTCGAGCGCGTGGCAATCGCGCCCGCGCCGACCGCGCTGAGCGGACAGGACGTCGCCATGGGCGAACTGGGCGTCGCGGCGCGCGAGGCCCCCGTCACCGACGAGGTGGTCGAGGAAAACGCCCTTCCGGTCGTGGCCATGTCCGATACCGAGTCCGCACGCCTTGCCCGGATCGCCGCCGAGGAGGAAGCCGCCGCCGGGGTGCCGGCCGTCGCGCCGTCCGAAGCGGATGCGGTTTCCGTCGCCGACGCCGTCACGGATGTGAATGGCCAGCCCACCACGGACACCGCCATCACCGCCGCGCTGGCCGAAGCCGGGGCAATGCCGTCGGTGACGACGCCCACCCGTCCCGCACCGCGTCCCCGTGTCGTTGCCGCGCTTGCGACGCCGGCAGCGGCGTCGCCCGCCGCGGCAGCCGAAACGCCTGCCCCGACCGATGCCACGCTGGCCGAGGCGCCGCGGGTCGCCTCGGGTTCGCCGCTGGTCCAGATCGGCGCCTTTGACAGCGACGCCATCGCCCACAGCGAGTGGAGCCGCGTGTCCGGCCGTTACGGCGACCTGTTCACCGGCAAGGCGCCCGTGGTGCAGCAGCACAAGGCCGGCGGCCGCACCTTCTACCGGCTGCGCATCGCCGGCTTTGAAACCCGCGACGAGGCGCGCAGGTTCTGCGCCGCGCTGATCGCCGCCGGCACCGACTGCATCCCCGCGGCGGCGCAGTGAGCCCTGGCACCCGGCCTGCACCGCCCCCGACGGGCGGGGCGAGGGCGCATGGCGCCACCATCCTGGGTGTCGAAGGGCTGGCGCTGGGCGCCGATGAGCGCGCCTTCCTGCGGGACGCCGATCCCTGGGGCTTCATCCTCTTTGCCCGCAACGTCGATCACCCCGACCAGTTGCGTCACCTGACTGCCGACTTGCGGGATGCGGTCGGCCGCGAGGCGGTGGTGATGGTCGATCAGGAGGGCGGCCGCGTCCAGCGCCTGCGCCCGCCGCATTGGACCGAATGGCCGCCCGCGATAGAAAGCGCCGCCGACGGCCGCCGGGCCGTCGAACTGCGCCACCGGCTGATGGGGCAGGAACTGCGCGCCGTCGGCATCGACGCGGACGCCGCCCCCTGCCTCGACATCGCGGATGCCGCCACCCATCCGTTTCTGAAGAACCGCTGCTTCGGCACGGACCCGGAAACCGTGTCCCTGCTGGGCCGCGCGGCGGCGGAGGGGTTGCTTGCCGCGGGCGTGCTGCCGATCGCCAAGCACCTGCCGGGCCATGGCCGGACGCGGGTGGACAGCCACCATGACCTGCCGGTGCTGGACGTGCCGCTGGATGAACTCGACGCCACCGACTTTGCCCCGTTCCGGGCGCTGAACGACCTGCCCATGGGCATGACCGCCCATATCCGGCTGACGGAACTGGACGACCGTCCCGCCACCGCCTCGCCTGCCGCGATCCGGCTGATCCGCCAGCGGATCGGCTTCCGGGGGCTGCTGATGAGCGATGACATCGGCATGAACGCCCTGACCGGCACCCCGGCCGAGCGCGCCTCGGCCGCCATCGCGGCGGGCTGCGACCTCGTGCTGGCCTGCAACCTCAGCCGCGCCGGCTTCGCGCAGGTCGCCGAGGCTGCGGGTCCCATGACCCATCAGGCCATGGCCCGCGCCGAGGCCGCGCTTGCGCGCCGGGCTGCGCCCGACCGGACCCCGGCCGCGGAACTGCAGGCCGAGCTTGCCGCGGTGCTTGCCGCCTGAAGCCCGGACCCTGAAAACAATCGCCGACGATTTCCAGCGAGGAAGGCCACAGAAGATGCCCGTCGCACAGGCGGCAGCGCCTCTTACCCCAGCCAGGAGCGCGCCAGCGCCGGCAGCGCCCCGAATCCATCCAGAACATGATCCGGCGCCAGCCGCGAGATCGCCGCGCCTTCCGGCCCGAAGCCGATCAGCGCCACGCGGACGCCCGCGGCCCGCGCGGTCTTCACGTCCGTCTCGGTGTCGCCCAGCAGGAACGAGTGCCGGACATCGCCGCCGGCCTGCTCGACCGCGGCCACATAGGGGCGGGGATCGGGCTTGCGGACCGGCAGGCTGTCCGCACCGATCATGCCGGTGAAATATTCGCGCACCTTCAGGGCGGACAGAAGCTTCTCGGCCAGGGCCGATGGCTTGTTGGTACAGATCGCCAGCCTGTAGCCTTGGGCGGCAAGCGCGGTTATGGCCTGCTCGGCGCCGTCGTAAAGGCGGGTCGAGTCGGCAAGGCAGCCGTCATAGAATTCGAGAAGCCGGGGGAAGTCGGTCTCTTCGGCATCCGGCGGCAGCAGCCTGTCGGCCGGCATCCGCGCATAGCCCGCGCGCAGCATGGCGCGGCCGCCGTGAAAGGCGATCCCCGCATCCGCCCTCGGGTCCAGCAGGCGGCCCAGCCCTCGGCTTTCGAAACAGGCATTGGCGGCGGCGATTAAGTCGGCCGCCGTGTCGGCCAGCGTCCCGTCCAGATCGAAGACCACCGTGCCGCGTTCGCCCTGCGCCATGTTTTCCGTAACCTTTCGACAAGTTCTGTGACCGCTGCGGCCCTTCCCGTTCCCGCTGCGCCTAGCTAGAAGGCCCGCAAAGATCAATGAAGCGAGGGTCGGATGACGGAACGGGCGGTTGCGCTGATCGTTCTTGCGGCGGGGCAGGGCAGCCGGATGCTGTCGGACCTGCCCAAGGTGCTGCACCGGCTGGGGGGCGTGCCGCTGGTCGGCCATGCGCTGGCCGCGGGCCGCAGTCTCGACCCCGAGCGGGTGATCGTGGTCGCGGGCCATGGGGCCGAGGCGGTGACGAAGGCCGTGGGCAAGCTCGATCCCGAGGCGGGGATCGCGATCCAGTCCGAACAACTGGGGACCGGCCATGCCGTGGCTCAGGCCCTGCCGCTGCTGGAGAGCTTCGACGGCAAGGTGGTCGTCCTTTACGGCGACACCCCCTTCATCGGCGAGGAGACGCTGGCCGCCCTGGTCAGCCATCCGGCGGATGTCGCGGTGCTGGGCTTCGAGGCCGCCGATCCCGGCCGCTACGGGCGGCTGGTCGCGCGAGGCGACAGGCTCGACCGCATCGTGGAGTTCAAGGACGCCGACGAGGCGACGCGGGCGATCCGGCTCTGCAACTCGGGCGTGATGGCGGTGGAGGCGGGCCTGTTGCGCGAGCTCGTGGGCCGCTTGGGCAACGACAACGCGGCGGGGGAATACTATCTGACCGACGTGGTCGGCCTCGCCCGCGCCGAGGGCCGCGATGCCGCGGTCGTGACCTGCGACGAGGCCGAGACGCTGGGGATCAACACCCGCGCCGAACTCGCCGCTGCCGAGATCGCCTTCCAGTCGCGCCGCCGGGCCGAGGCGCTTGGGAACGGCGTCGCCATGGCCGACCCTTCGACGGTCTGGTTCGCGCCCGATACCGTCATCGGCCGCGATGCGGTCATCGGCCAGAACGTGGTCTTCGGCCCCGGCGTCAGTGTCGAAAGCGGGGCCGAGATCCTGCCCTTTTGCCATCTGGAAGGCTGCCATGTCAGCGCGGGCGCCACCGTCGGCCCCTTCGCCCGGCTGCGGCCGGGGGCCGAGCTTGGCGGCGATGTCCATGTCGGCAACTTCGTCGAGGTGAAGAACTCGGTGCTGGCCGAGGGCGTCAAGGTCGGCCACCTGACCTATCTGGGCGATGCCGAGATCGGCGAGCGGACGAACATCGGCGCGGGCACGGTGACCTGCAACTATGACGGCGTCGGCAAGCACCGCACGGTGATCGGCGCGGATGCCTTTATCGGTTCGGACACGATGCTGGTGGCCCCTGTGCGGGTCGGCAACCGGGCGATGACCGGCTCGGGGTCGGTCATCACGGGTGATGTGCCGGACGAGGCGCTGGGGCTGGCACGCGCCCGGCAGGTGACGAAGCCGGGGCTTGCCGCAAGGATCATGCAGGCGCTTCGGGCAGCGAAGGGGAAAGCATAATGTGCGGAATCATCGGGATACTCGGCCGGAACCAGGTGGCGCCGCAACTGGTCGAGGCGCTGCGGCGGCTGGAATACCGCGGCTATGACAGCGCGGGCGTGGCGACCGTGGATGGCGAGGGGCAGCTGGACCGTCGCCGCGCCGTAGGCAAGCTGGTGAACCTGTCCGACCTGCTGGTGCTGGACCCGCTGGAAGGCCATGCCGGCATCGGCCACACCCGCTGGGCCACCCATGGCGCCGCGACCGAAGGAAACGCCCACCCGCACAAGCACGGCCCCGTCGCCGTGGTCCACAACGGCATCATCGAGAACTTCCGCGAGTTGCGCGCCGACCTTGCCGCCCATGGCATCGCCGCGCAGACGGAAACCGACACGGAAACGGTGGCCCTGCTGACCGGCCACCACATGGCGCAGGGCATGTCGCCGGTCGATGCCGTGCGCGCCACCTTGTCCCGTCTGCAGGGTGCCTTTGCGCTGGCCTTCCTGTTCGAGGGCGAGGCCGACCTGATGATCGGCGCCCGCAAGGGCAGCCCGCTGGCGCTGGGGCACGGGGATGGCGAGATGTTCCTCGGCTCGGACGCCATCGCGCTGGCGCCCTTCACCGACCGGATCACCTATCTGGAAGACGGCGACCATGTCGTCATCACCCGCGCGGGTGCCGCGATCTTCGACCGCGAGAACCGGCAGACCAGCCGCGACACCGCCCGCATCGACGTGGGCGCGACTGCCATCGACAAGGGC